>NZ_KV796422.1:0-174085 GCF_001809185.1 Corynebacterium sp. HMSC072G08 | reverse complement strand
GCCGAGGCTTATGCCTCGGCGCTTGCCGTTGTCCGCTCTCTCGATCTGCCCCAAGGCACCGCGCTCGCCGCGACAGGGTCGTTCGCCCGCCAGGAGATGACCCCACGCTCGGACATCGACCTTATTCTCCTCCATCCCGCTGACAAGGAGCTGGACGAGGAAAAGGTCGCGCAGATGTGGTACCCCGTGTGGGACGCGAAGTACCACCTCGACTACGCGGTGCGAACGCCGGACGAGTGTGCGGACATTGCGGCAGAAGATGCATCGGCAGGCTTTGCGCAGCTGGATCTTGCCTACGTCGCGGGCAATAAGCTGCTCGTCGATGAAGCCCGCGCGAAGTTGCTCGCCGTCTGGCGGCGCCAGCTCCAGCGTGGGTTCGATGCGTTTATTGATACCGCCATCGCGCGCTGGCACCGGTCCGGCGCCGTCGCCGCGATGACGAACCCGGAGCTTAAGAACGGCAGGGGAGGGCTGCGCGATATTCAGCTCCTGCGCGCACTCGCGCTGGGCAACCTGTGCGATAATCCGCGGCTCGATACGCAAAAAGAGCTCTTGCTCGACGTGCGCACCCTGCTCCACGTCCACGCGCGCCGCCATCGCGACGCGCTCGACCCCGAATTCGCCGCGGATATCGCAGAAGAACTGGGGTTTAAGGACCGCTATGAGCTCTCCGCCGCGCTCGTCGAGGCCGCCAGCGCGGTCGACCATGCCCTAGAAAGAGGCCTGGCCACCGCCCGCGGGCTCGTAGGGAAAAGGGAGCGGAAAGGGATCCGGCGGCCGCTCGACATCGACGTCATCGACGCCGGGGGCACTATTACGCTCTCGCGCAACCCCAACCTAGAGGATCCGTGGCTGCTCACGCGCGTTGCGGCGGCGTCGGCACGCACGGGCATTCCCGTTTCCGAGGCGACGTGGGTGCAGCTCCAAGAGCTACCCACGGTCACGGACCGGTGGCCACAAGCCGCGGTGGATGACTTTTACTCCATCCTGTCCTCGCCGCGCCATACCCCGCGGGTTATCGAAGACCTCGACGCGCATGGCCTGTGGGAGCGGCTCGTGCCTGACTGGGCGCATATCCGTGGCCTTCTGCCGCGGGAGCGGTCGCACACGCATTCCGTCGACGCGCATTCCATCAACACGGTGGCGCGCTGTGCGGAGGCCCGCACGACCGTCGCGCGGCCGGACCTTCTGCTCTTGACTGCGCTCTTCCATGACATGGGCAAAGGCTACGACCGCCCGCACGAGCAGGTCGGCGCGGAAATAGTCGTTCGCCAAGCCCAGCGTATGCGGCTCAACCTCGCGGATATGTCGCGCGTGCAGACCATCGTTGCTGAGCACACAACGTTGGCCAAGCTCGCCGCGCGCATGGACCCTTGGTCGGACGAGGCGCGCGACGCGCTTCTCGATGCCGCCAGCTACGACCAGCTCACCGTCTCCCTGCTCGCCGTGCTTGCGGAGGCCGACGCCCGCTCGACGGGGCCCGGCGTGTGGACCTCACGGCTGGCCTCTGCTGTCCACGCGATGACGACCCGCGCGCTGGAGGCGCTCGAGCCCTGGGCGCTCACCCGGCCCATCGTCGACGCCCCGCGCGATATCGGCCTGCGCGTCGACTGGGAGGAGGAGCGGCTTACCGTGTACTGGTGCGGCGAGTACCAGCGCGAGATGGTGCGCCCGCTCGCGCTCATCGCGGCCCTGGGCTGGACCGTCATGGGCTCGCGGATTATCCGCGAGCGGGACGGCAGCTACGCCGCGGAGTTCGATATCCGCACCGTCCAGCAGCAGCTTGCCGATGCCGCCAATGAGCAGCGTTTCCTCCAATCCTATGCGTCGGGCACATACTCGGTCCTTCCCGAGATTGAGCCCGCTCCGACCACCGCTGTCTTTGAACTCGGCGCGGTGCTTACTGTGCGCACGGCGGAGCGGGTGGCCGCGTTGGGCCATTTGCTGGGCGCGCTGCCGGACGTGGAGTGGCTGCGCCACGAGGTTCTCGGCGCCACAATGATCGTCCATGCGCGTCTGCGCGGCGAGGTAAGCCGCTCTGCCGTGGTAGCGAATGTGACCCGGGCCTTGGCAAGCGACTAGAGTAGTTAAAAGCGAAAATCCGTCAAATTTTACTTAAGGGAGCGCCACCGTAGTGTTTGAATCACTATCTGACCGCCTACAATCCGCCCTCTCCGGGCTGCGCGGCAAGGGCAAGCTGACCGAGGCCGATATCAACACGACGGCCCGCGAAATCCGCCTCGCGCTGCTCGAGGCCGACGTCTCGTTGACCGTCGTCCGCGGCTTTATCAAGCGCATCAAGGAGCGCGCCGTTGGTGCCGAGGTCTCCGAGGCGCTCAACCCTGCCCAGCAGGTGGTCAAGATCGTCAACGAGGAGCTCGTGGAGATCCTCGGCGGCGAGACGCGTCGCCTCCAGTTCGCGAAGAACCCGCCCACCGTCATCATGCTCGCCGGCCTCCAGGGTGCCGGTAAGACGACGCTCGCCGGCAAGCTCTCCAAGCACTTGGCGAAGAACGGACACACGCCCATGCTCGTGGCCTGTGACCTCCAACGTCCGGGCGCGGTCCAGCAGCTCCAAATCGTGGGCGAGCGCGCCGGCGTGCCCACCTTCGCGCCGGACCCCGGCACGTCCATCGACACCAGCGAGCACGAGATGGGCACCTCCCACGGCGACCCGGTTGCCGTCGCCCAGGCCGGTATCGAGGAAGCCAAGCGCACCCAGCACGACGTGGTCATCATCGATACCGCCGGCCGCCTCGGTATCGACGAAACGCTCATGACACAGGCTCGCAATATCCGCGACGCCGTGAACCCGGACGAAGTCCTCTTCGTCATCGACTCGATGATCGGCCAGGACGCCGTCCAGACCGCCGAGGCCTTCCGTGACGGCGTGGACTTCACCGGTGTCGTGCTCACCAAGCTCGATGGCGACGCCCGCGGTGGTGCCGCGCTGTCCATCCGTGAGGTCACCGGCAAGCCCATTCTCTTTGCATCGACCGGCGAGAAGCTCGACGACTTCGACGTCTTCCACCCGGAGCGCATGTCGAGCCGCATCCTCGGTATGGGCGACCTGCTCACCCTCATCGAGCAGGCCGAGGCCACCCTCGACCACCAGAAGGCCGAGGAAGCCGCAGCGAAGATCGGCTCGGGCGAGATGACGCTCAACGACTTCCTTGACCAGATGCTCATGGTCCGCAAGATGGGCCCCATCGGCAACCTGCTCAAGATGATGCCGGGCGGCAAGCAGATGTCGCAGATGGCTGACATGGTCGACGAGAAGCAGCTCGACCGCATCCAGGCCATTATTCGCGGTATGACCCCCGAAGAGCGTGAGAATCCCAAGATTCTCAACGCTTCGCGCCGCAAGCGCATTGCCAACGGTTCTGGTGTGACCGTTTCTGAGGTCAACTCCCTTATCGAGCGCTTCAACGAGGCGAAGAAGATGATGTCGCGCATGGCCGGCCAGTTCGGCATGCCCGGCATGGGCGGCGGTCGCTCCGCCACGAAAAAGAAGCCCAAGGGCCGCAAGGGCAAGAACGGCAAGCGCAAGCCCGCCAAGCAGCGTCGCGGTGGCGGCGGTGGCATGCCTGGAATGCCGGGTATGCCTGGCGGCATGCCCTCCATGCAGGAACTGCAGAAGATGCAGGAGCAGATGGGCCAAGGCGGAGGCTTCCCCGGCATGGGTGGTATGGGAGGCATGAAGTTGCCCAAGGGTATGGAAAACATCGACCTTGACAACCTCGATTTCGGCCAGGGCAAGAAGAAGTAGCTTTATTATCACTTCAGGCCGGGATGAGCCTTCCGCCACGGGTGTGGGGCTCATCTCGGCCTGAAGCGTCAGTGAGGGACTAGATGGAATGGGAGTGAGGCTCTCCTTATTTTATGCGCGAGATTTCTACGACTAAAGTTGTAGAAAACATTCGCTTCAGTGAGGGGACCCCGTGAAGGACACGCCCATCGTGCGCCAGGTGCGCCACGATATTAACGCCAAGCCGTTCATCGCCATTTGGGAGGTCACGCGTGCGTGCCAGCTCGTGTGCCAACACTGCCGTGCGGACGCTCAACACGAGCCGGCGCCGGGGCAGCTCACCACGGCGGAAGGCAAGGCGTTGCTCGACTCCATCGCGACGTATGACAAGCCGCGTCCCATCGTCGTCCTCACCGGCGGCGATCCGTTCGAGCGCGGTGACCTGGAGGAACTCACGGAATACGGCACCTCGCTGGGGCTCAACATTTCGCTGTCGCCGTCCGTGACGCCGCGGTTGACCCGCGCGCGCCTGGAAGGCCTCAAGGCGGTGGGAGGCTCGGCGCTCTCGCTGTCCCTCGACGGTGCGACGGCCGCGACGCATGACTACTTCCGCGGTTTCAGTGGCACGTTTGTCCGCACCGTCGAGATGGCGGAGATCGTCACGGACGTGGGCTTCCGCCTGCAGATCAACTCGACCATCACGTCGAACAACGTGAAGGAAGCCCCGGCGCTGCTCAAGCGAGTCATCGATATGGGCGCCAAGCTGTGGAGCGTATTCTTCCTCGTGCCCACCGGCCGCGGCACGGGACTCGGCGCGCTCAGCCCGCTCGAGCGTGAAGACGCCATGAACTGGCTCCACGACGTGTCCAACCGCGTTGCCATCAAGACGACGGAGGGCCCGCAGTACCGGCGCATTGTCCTGCAGCGCTCCAAGGGACAGCCCTATGAAGGCGGCGAGCTCTATAAGTTCCTCACCGAGGAAACCGAGCGCCTGCTGGGACCGGCCGAGCACACTCGCCGTCCGCGTCCGCCCATGGCTATTAATGCGGGTTCCGGCTTCGTCTTCATCGACCATCTCGGCGACGTGTACCCGAACGGCTTTCTGCCCATGCACTGCGGAAACGTCAAGGAGCAGACCCTGCCGGATATCTACGCCACCTCGCCGGTGTTTAAGAAGCTGCGCGATCCGCAGCAGTGGTCGGGTAAGTGCTCCGTGTGCGAATTTGCGTCCGTGTGCGGTGGTTCGCGGTCGACTGCGTTCGCCATGACGGGCGATCCGCTCGCCTCAGACCCGACGTGTGCGTACGTGCCGCAGGCGTGGAAGGAACTCCACGCCGCTTCGTAAAACTAGAAGGCCCTAGCAGGTTGGCCATTCGCGCTGTTCACCGAAATTCATGGGAATTCGGCGAGCTGGGTAAATGACCAACCTCCTAGGGCCATGTGCGGCGTGAGGCGGGTTTAAACCGCGGTGGGGGCCGCGACCATGGGGTAAGGGGCAACGTCCGCCGTGGTGCGGGGGTTCTGGTGTTCTTCGTCGTACGGCGTGGCAGTGGGGGCTGCGGGGTCTTCGCCCGCGGGGGCATCGGGAGCCTCTTGTTGGACCGTCTCGCCCTTCATGAAGGGCTCGATGTACTGACGTAGCAGCGGCATTGCCGAGTCTGCGAAGGCATTCGAGATGTGGTGCATGTCGCGGTAGACGAAGACGTTGCCGATAATGACGGGGCACTGCGTGTCGTCACAGAACCAGTTGGAGGTATCAACGGCGATCATGTTCTTGTACTTCGCAAGCACAATCGCGGCCGGGTCCACTGGGGCGTAGACCTGGTTGCGGTCCATGCTGCACGCGTCCACGTCCTGGGTTGCGACGTAGCACTCGTCAAACTCGCGGCCCACGCCAGCGGCGTCGAAGCCCCACGGGTTATCGCGCAGGCCCATGAACGGAATGTTCTGCTCCGCGAGGAAGTCCCAGAACGCGGCGTAGCCGGCTGGCACGACGTCGGGGCCGTGACCGTAGAAGTCCTGTGGACGCGTGGTGTTGGAGATGACGAGGTCCGCACCGCCATCGACGATCTGCTCGACGGCGCCCTCGGCCCAGGCCTTGCACTCCGGGGTGACGGTTACGTCATCGCCCAACTCGATGGGGCAGTCTTGGCGGACGATCGGAACGAGCTGGAAGTGCATCTCGCGGCCAAGCTTGTCTAGGCCCGAGGCCCACTGCTCGGCGTGGGAACCGCCGACGAGGTAGACCTTGAAGTCCGCATCCTGGTCGCCGAAGATGCACGGCGTTCCGTCTACGCGTTCCGTGTTGTAGTAGTTCGGATCCGCCTGCTTCGCCACGAAGCAATGCGAGGTCGAGGTCGGAGGCATGATGCCGCCCACGAGGATAGGATCCGGCTGGACCGTGACACCCTCTGGGGCCGTGGTGCCGTTGAACGCCATGGCGCCGGGGTAGCGCGCGGGGTCGAGGGTGAGGCCCTCGCCGTCGCGGACCTGGGACATCCACACGGGCTGAATAGTAAGCAGCGCAATGGTCGCTGCGCCCATAAGCACGCCGCCCACGCCGCGCCAGGCGCCGGCCGTAGTGCGCAGAGAGGCGAGCGCAGAATTGACCGGCATATCGTCGCGCGTCGGGCGCTTGCGGCGCTGGCGCAGCGGACGCTCGAGGAAGCGGTGCGTGAGATCCGCGAGGACGAGCGAAATGGCGATGATGATAACGCCCAGCCACCAGGTGGGGCGCTCCATGCCCAGGTACGCCGTGGACAGGATGAGCAGCGGCCAGTGCCACAGGTAGAGCGGGTAGGCGACGTCGCCGAGCCAGCGTGCCTTCTTCGAGGCCATGGCCTGGGACAGGGATCCGCCGCCGCCCAGGATGATGAGCACGGCACCGCCGAGCGGCAGCAAGGACAGCGGACCGGGGTAGGCCGCCGTATTCGCGATAAGCGCGCCCGTGCAGATGAGCGCGAGGAGGCCGAAGCCCGTAAAGAAGTTGGAAAAACGCTGGGGGACGGCCAGCTTTGCACCGTAGATGGCGAGCACACCGCCGAGCGTGAGCTCCCACGCACGCGACCAGGTGGAGTAGTAGTTTGCGGCCGGGCCGTAGAGACCAAAGCGGCAGGCGTATGCGAAGGACGCGATCGTGACGATAACGAGGATGGGGCCGGCGATCTTCTGCACGGTGAGGGTGCGGCGGCCCAGTGCGCGGACGAGGAGCCCCAAGCCCAGCGCAAACGCGATGGACATGACATAGAACTGGCCCTGCACGGCCATGGACCACAGGTGCTGCAGCGGCGAGGTGCTTGCCGATGCCGCCGCATAATCGGCGTTCTGCCGTGCCAGCTCCCAGTTCTGGTAGTAAAACACCGTCGCCGTGATCTGCTGGACGAGCTCCGTGCGCAGCAGTTGCGGGGTGAAGAACTTGACGAGGAGGAACGTTGCACCCACCGTGAGCGCAAGCGCCGGGACCAGGCGGCGCAGCGTGCGCCAGATCGGCCACCACGGGTTAAAAGAGGCATTCGGCTTTTCCGTGTAGCGTAGCTGGGAGCCCAGGAAGAAGTAGCCAGAGAGCAACAAGAAGACGTCCCCCCCGCCGGAGACGCGTCCCACGAAGACGTGATAGAGGACGACGAGGCCGATCGCGATGCCGCGCAGTCCATCAAGATCGTAACGGTAGCGGAAATTTCGTGTTGATTCTGCCATGGTGTGGGTGGGTCCTGACCTCGTCCTTAGTGCTCCTCCTATAATCCCGTCGCAGGAGACGGGGAAAGAAAGAGCAGGCAAACGGGAAGCTATAAACTAGGTACGGCCCGTAAGGTTACCTGGCGCATGCATGAAAACCGGAACTGACGCGACGTGATTTCCGGAATTGGCCTGGTTGCCTGTAATATATGTCGGGTTGCCACGCATGTGGCGGCACAATTTGATACTTATCCTGCGTAACGCCCCCACCGCCTACGGACGGCGGGCATGTCACACGCAGGCTAAATCCGAGGGTTGAACCGGCGCGAGCACACGGCTCGCGTGTCTGTACTGCCCAGTGACTACACGCAAAGGAGCCAATCATGGCCGTTAAGATTAAGCTGCAGCGTATCGGTAAGATCCGCACCCCTGAGTACCGCGTAATCATCGCTGATGCCCGCACCCGTCGTTCCGGTAAGGCTATCGAGAACATCGGCATCTACTCCCCGAAGCAGCAGCCGTCCCTCATTCAGATCGATTCCGAGCGCGCACAGTACTGGCTGGGCGTCGGCGCACAGCCGACCGAGCCGGTACTCGCTCTGCTGAAGGTCACCGGTGACTGGCAGAAGTTCAAGGGCCTGCCGGGCGCCGAGGGCACCCTTCAGGTGGCCGAGGAGAAGCCGTCCAAGCTTGACCTCTTCAACGCTGCCCTGTCTGAGGCTGCCAACGGCCCGACCCTCGAGGCCATCACCGAGAAGAAGCGCAAGGCCAAGGAAGAGGCTGAGGCTAAGGCTGCTGCTGAGGCTGCTGCCGCCGCCGAGGCTGAGGCCAAGGCTGCCGCTGAGGCTGAGGCTGCTGAGGAAGCTCCGGCTGAGGAGTCCGCAGAGTAATTCTGCTTAAGCGCTACCCCGTCACCGTTCGCGGTTGCGGGGGTTTACGCGTTTTCCCCATACAATGCGGCCCTGGAGCAGGAACACCCCCGGATTATTGTCAGACAGGGACAGGAATAGGTCATACCGAAGCCAGCGACTAGTTCCACTGTCCTTTCGGACGGCGGGAATGGGCATAAACATAGCCCGCCCACTCGGGTGGACAGGCTATGAATTTTCGGTGCCTTGGGGTGGAACTGCTTCCAACGTCATGGGCGCGACGGCCTAGGTATCGTCGTCCGAATCTGGCTTGCCGTCGGGGTAGTTGCGGAACGGGTCGTTGACATCCGTGAAGTCTGTGCCGCGCATGGCGGAGGCGAAGACGCCTTGGGCGAGCTCGTTCTTCATCTCACGCGGCAGATCCGCCATCTGGCCGGTCGTACAGAGCACGGTAAAGCCGTGGACCGTGGACCACGCGGCGAGCGCGTTCTGCATGAAGTACTGGAGGTGGCTCACGCCGTCCGTGCGCTGGGCATGGATGCGGAAACACTCGGAGAATTCCCGCAGCGCCTGTACGTGTGGCTCGAGATGCTCCTCATCACCGCCGCTGCCGCCCATCACGGTGGGAAGGTCCAAGCCACGTCCGGCGAGCATGCAACGAAACATTTGGGGCTCTTCCATCGCGAAGTTGAAGTAGACCCACGCACACGCCATCATGCGGTCCGCAACGAGGGGGCGGCTCTCGCGATCGGTGAGGACCACGTTGAGACGCGCGATGAGCTCGTCGACCGCGCGGGTGGACACGGCGTTGAGGAGCTCCTCCTGGTCCGTGTAGTGACGGTAGGCCGCCGTGGGGGACACACCGACGCGGCGGGTGACTTGGCGAATGGAGATCGCTTCGGGCCCTTCTTCGCGGCCGATCTCTTCGGCGACGCGCAACAACTCGCCCTTGAGGTTTCCGTGGTGATAAGGCTTCGTACTCACAGAAATAGATTATAAGTGTCTCAGGTCCAGTGGGTGTTATCGCGAGTTCTTATCGGCTTTATTCACCCGTGTGCATGGTGAGCAGCATGATCGCCTGGCCGTGATCAGAGTTTTTCGGCAGCCGCACCGCATGCGGAAGGTGGGCCGGCAGGTGGACTGCGACACCCGGGTGCAGTTCGTGGGTGTCGCCTTCGCACTCGAAGAGCACAGAGCCTGTGAGGACTTGCACGGTGATGGGGTGGGCCGCCTTATGATCCGGCAAGGTCTGGCCGGGCACGAAGGTGAAGACGATGTGGTTGGCGCGGTGTCCGCTGAGGACACGCTTGACTGCGGGTCGCGGGCGGGAGGCATCGGCAGCAGGCGCCTCCGCAAGGAAATCGAGGAAGACGAGTCCGCCGCCCTCATGCGCAGCGTCGCCGAAGGTCGTCACGTCATTGATGGGCAGGGAGGAAGGGTTCTCTGGGGTTGTCATGCGCCCAGCCTACGGGCCCGCTCAACCGCCTGGTAGGTGTTCTTGGTCGCAGCGAAAGCCTGACCCTATAGAGTAGGCGGCATGGAATTACTCATCGGCCGCGTCATCAAATCGCACGGCATCAAGGGCGAACTCGTTGTCGAGCCCACCACGGACGAACCGGAGATCCGGTACGCCGTGGGCGAGGTCCTGCATGGCACGCAAGGAAAAAAGGAACACACGCTCACGGTGAAGTCCGTGCGCGTACACAAGGGACGACTCCTTATCTTCTTCGAGGAGATTCACGACCGCACGACAGCGGATACGCTGCGCGGCACCCAGTTCTTCGCGCCGCCGCTTGAAGACCCGGACGATGATGGCTTCTACGACCACGAGCTCGAAGGCCTGCGCGTCATTCACAACGGTGCCGATGTCGGTGAGGTCACCGGTGTCACGCACGGCCCCGCGCAGTCGCTCCTCGAGCTCACTCTCGACGGTGGCAAGGAAGTCTTGGTCCCGTTCGTCGAGGAAATTGTGCCCGACATTGACCTGGAGGCTGGCACGTGCACCATCACTCCGCCAGAGGGGCTGTTCGATCTATGAGGCTCGACGTTGTCACCATCTTTCCCGAGTATCTCGACCCGCTGCGCCACGCGCTGCTGGGCAAAGCGATCGAACAAGGTCGCCTTTCTGTCGGCGTCCACGACCTGCGCGGCTGGGCCACGGACGTCCACAAGTCAGTGGATGACTCGCCGTTTGGCGGCGGCCCTGGCATGGTCATGAAGCCGGAGGTCTGGGGCCCTGCGCTGGATGATGTCGCCGCGGGGACCGCCGCGGCCACTGAACTCGAGTCCTCGCTTCCGCACCTTGCTCGTCCGACGCACGACGATGTTGAGGGCGTTGAGGCAACCCCCTACGAGGGTCGTGACGTGCGTGAAGGCGAAGACCCGTCGTTGCCGCTGCTTATCGTGCCAACTCCCGCTGGAAAGCCTTTCGTGCAGCCCGATGCCCGCGCCTGGTCCCGCGAGGAGCACATCGTCTTCGCATGCGGACGCTACGAAGGCATCGATCAACGCGTCGTCGATGATGCGGCGCACCGGTACCGCGTGCGCGAGGTCTCCATTGGCGACTACGTCCTCATCGGTGGGGAAGTTGCCGTCCTCGTCATCGCCGAGGCCGTCGTACGCCTGATCCCGGGCGTCCTGGGCAATAAACGCTCGCACGAAGAGGATTCCTTCTCCGATGGGCTGCTCGAGGGCCCAAGTTACACCAAGCCCCGCGAATGGCGCGGGCTCGAGGTTCCCGAAGTGCTCACCTCCGGTAACCACGCGCTCGTCGACCGCTGGCACCGCGACCAAGCCCTCAAGCGAACTCTGGAGCGCCGCCCCGAATTGCTGGAAGGCGTGGCGTTGGACAAGAAAGACCGCGCTTACTTAAAGGAACTTGGGTTTGAAGGCTAGTACTGATCTCACCGTGCTCATGTCGCCGCAGGACATCGCGGGCCTCGACCTCGCTGCGGCCCTCGCTCCCGAGACGACCGTCGAGCGTGAGTCATGTACCCTCGTCGAGTCCGCCTGCACCCCGGAGAACATCCTGGTGTCCGAATACACTGCGAAGTACGACTCCATGCCGATTACCCAAGGCACGTACCGCCTCACCCTCAATGTGGAGACAGAACTTGCCCCGCGCGCGTTGACGCAGGCCGTCGTCGCGGCCCTGCCGGAGAACACGCTCTGGTACGGCACTTCCAACGAGGGCCACCTCGCGGATGATGCCTTTGATACGCGTCCCGGCAAGGCGCAGTGCCTGTAGCATGCCGAGCCCCAGCGCTTTCCCCACCCTAACTCCGAAAATCTGTCAGAATTTCGAAGTTATGGTGGGGAAAGGGCGTTTAGCCTAGTCGTTCAGAAGCTCTTTAACTCCGGCCGCTGCGCGCTTGGCATACGGACCTACGCCGGTTATCGTCGCGGCGCCCGGGCCCACGATGTCGCCGTAGCCCACGAGAAAGAGACCCGGATGGAGCGGCACTGGCGTGCCGCTCGAAGAGTCAAGGACAGCCCGCAGCGCGCGCAGCGCCGGACGGAACCCGGTGCACCAAATCAAGTGATCTGCCTTGACCCGGTCGAGGGAGTCGAACATCGGTGTCGCTTTCAACCTGCCGGAATCACGCGCTTCGAGGATCTCTGGCAGCATGACGATGTCCCCGGTAGGGCCTGGCCCGGGATCCGGCTCGCCGCGCATCAGCACAATGGCGCGGCGGTGTGCGTCCTCAAAAAGCACGCGCCCGTCCACATCATCCGCCATCCACCGCGGCTCGTGGCGGGTGTACCACGTCACTTCAGCGACGCGGGTGAGCTCCGCTGCGATCTGCGCGCCTGAGTTCTTCGCGCCGACGACGGCGACGCGCGTGCCCTCAAAAGGCTTAGATCCGGGGTAGCGGGCCGAATGCCATTGGGACCCGTCGAAGGCGCCGGGGACGAAGGGCACGTACGGCGCGGACCACGTGCCCGTCGCTGCGACGACGGTGCGCGCCTCCATTGCGCCTACGGAGGTCTCCAGCGCATAGGAGCAACCAGTCCACGACAAGGAGGACACGTGTACGGGCCGGTGCACCTCAAAGCCGTAGCGCTCTTCGTATTTCTCTAGGTATGCAATGACGTGACTGGCTGGCGGGAAACCGTCATAGTGCGGCATAGGCATGCCCGGCAGATTAGAAAAGCTCGCCAAGCTAAATAGCGTCATGGACGGCCACACATGGCGCCACGCCGCGCCGGGGCCGTTCTGATCGTCGAGAATGAGCGGTTCGATTCCAGCTCGGCGCAGGTAGTACGCGGTCGCGAGTCCGGCTTGGCCGCCGCCGATGACGATGCAATCCCTCATACAGATCGAGTCTAAAGCGACCGGTAGAATCAGGCGAATGATTGCAGCTACCATTGCACAAGAAATCGGGGTACGCGAGTCCCAAATCGAGGCAGCGCTCAAGCTGCTCGCCGAGGGCAATACCGTGCCGTTTATTGCGCGTTATCGCAAGGAAGTCACCGGCGGGCTCGACGACAGTCAGCTGCGCACCATCGAGGAGCGTGCGACGTACCTGCGTGAACTCGAGGAGCGCAAAGAGACGGTGCTTGCCGCCATCGAGGAGCAGGGCAAGCTCACGGACGACCTCAAGGCGCTCATCCGCGGCTGCGAGACCAAGGCGCGCCTGGAGGACCTGTACCTGCCGTACAAAAAGCGCCGCAAGACCAAGGCGGACATCGCGCGCGAGGCCGGCCTCGAGCCGCTCACCGATAAGCTGATCGAGAATCCGACCGCGGACCCGGCCGAGCTGGCGGAACACTACAAGACCGAGGGCTTCGAAGACACGAAGAAGGCCCTCGAGGGCGCCCGTGCCATCCTCATTGACCGTTTCGCACTCGACGCGGACCTCGTCGGCGAGGTCCGCGAGAAGATGTTTACCGACGGCACCATGACAGCCGGCGTCGTTGCGGGCAAGGAGCAAGAAGGCGCGAAGTTCAAGGATTACTTCGAGTTCTCCGAGCCTTTCGACAAGCTTCCGTCCCACCGAATCCTCGCGCTCCTGCGCGGTGAGAGCGAAGGCATCCTGCAGCTCAACCTCGACGCGGGCGACGATACCCAATACGAAGGGCTCATTGCCGACCGCTTTGACTTGGATGTCAAGGACTCAAAGTGGCTGTCCGACGCCGTCCATTGGGGCTGGCGCACTAAGCTCTACATCTCGTCTGGCCTCGACGTGCGCATGCGCCTCAAAGAAATCGCTGAAGATGGCGCGCTCAAGGTCTTCGCCACGAACCTGCGCGACGTCCTGCTTGCTGCCCCCGCCGGCCAGCGCGCGACCCTGGGCATCGACCCGGGCTACCGCAACGGCGTGAAGTGCGCGGTCGTGGACCCCACCGGCAAGGTGCTCGACACCGCGATTGTGTATCCGCACCAGCCGCAGAACCGCTGGAACGACGCCGTGCAGACCCTCGCCGGGCTCTGCGCGACGCACGCCGTCGATCTCATGGCCGTGGGCAACGGCACCGCGTCCCGTGAGTCCGAGAAGATGGCCAACGAAGTCGCGGACCTCATCGCGAAGGCCGGCGGCAAGCGCCCCACACCCGTCGTGGTCTCCGAGTCCGGCGCCTCCGTGTACTCCGCCTCGCAACTGGCCGCCGACGAGTTCCCGGACATGGACGTTTCCCTCCGCGGCGCTGTGTCCATCGCCCGTCGCCTCCAGGACCCGCTCGCGGAGCTCGTCAAGATCGACCCCAAGGCTATCGGCGTGGGGCAGTACCAGCACGACGTGAACCAGACCGCGCTTGCTCGCACCCTGGACGGTGTGGTCGAGGACGCTGTCAACGGCGTGGGCGTGGACCTCAACACGGCCTCGGTCCCGCTGCTTGAGCGCGTCGCCGGCGTGAACTCCACCATCGCGGGCAATATCGTTGCTTACCGTGACGAGAACGGTTCCTTTGCTTCGCGCAAGGAACTCAAGAAGGTCCCGCGACTCGGACCCAAGGCGTTTGAGCAGGCCGCCGGCTTCCTCCGCATTACCGGCGGCACGGATCCGCTTGATGCCTCCGCCGTCCACCCGGAGGCCTACCCGGTCGTCGCTCGCATCGCTGAGTCCACCGGCCTGGGAGTTGGCGAACTCATCGGCAACTCCGCCGTCCTCACCAAGCTCAAGCCCGCGGATTTCGCGGACGAGACCTTCGGCGTGCCCACCGTCACCGATATCATTGCGGAGCTCGACAAACCCGGCCGCGACCCGCGCCCGGAGTTCAAGACCGCGTCCTTCAAGGAGGGCGTCGAGAAGGTCTCCGACCTGAAGCCGGGCATGATCCTCGAGGGCACCGTCACCAACGTCGCGGCCTTCGGCGCCTTCGTTGACGTGGGAGTCCACCAGGACGGCCTCGTCCACGTCTCCGCGATGAGCGACAAGTTTATCTCGGACCCGCATGAGGTCGTTCGCTCCGGCCAAGTCGTCAAGGTTAAGGTCATGGAGGTCGACGTCGAGCGTCAGCGCATCGGTTTGTCGCTGCGCCTCAATGACGAGCCGGGTCAGCCTGCGCCGAAAAAGCGCGGCGGGGGCCGCCAAGGCGGCCCGAAGAGCAAGGGCGGCAATAAGCAGTCCCGTGGCAACCAGGGCGGCGGCTCGCTTGCCGATGCCCTCCGCAACGCCGGCTTTGGCCGCTAGCTCGCCGCTTCAAGATTAAAGCGGGGTAGAGTCGTGGAAAACACACTAACTGTAAGGAGTTTTCCATGACCACCATCGGCATGACCGGCGCCACCGGCCAGCTCGGCGCGCTCACCGTCGTCGCACTCATGAATCGTGGCGTGCAGCCCGGCGATATCCGCGGCATGGGCCGTCACGAGGGCAAGCTGCAGGCACTCGCCGACGTGGGTCTGCAGACCGCTGTCGTGGACTACAACGACTCGGCGACCCTCGACGCCGCACTCGATGGCGTCGAGACCCTCATCTTCATCTCCGGCTCCGAGATGGGCCAGCGCGAGCAGCAGCACGCCAACGTCATCGACGCAGCCGAGAAGGCCGGCGTGAAGGAGATCATCTACACCTCGGCGACCCGCGCGGGTAACTCTCCGCTCTTCGTCGCGCCGGAGCACAAGGCGACGGAGGAGCGTCTCGCTGCTTCGCCGATTACCGCGACGATTGCCCGCAACAACTGGTACAACGAGAACTACCTCGACGCTTACCAGCTCGTCGTCGCCCGCGGTGCACACTTTGCCCACTCCGGCGACGGCACGATCGCATCCGCTTCCCGCAAGGACTACGCGGAGGCGCTCGCTGTTCTCGCCACGACGGATGAGCACCGAGGCGAAACCCTCGAGCTGGGCGGCCAGACCGCCTGGACCGCACTCGAATTCGCCCAGACCGTCGCTGACGTCTCGGGCCAGCAAATCGAGTTCCTCGAGTCCGACGAGGATGGTCACCGCGCCAAGCTCGAGGCCGAAGGCGTCGACGAAGGCACCATGGGCTTCCTGCTCGGCATGGACACCGCCGTGGCCCAGGGCGGCCTCGACGGCCCGTCCGAGACCCTGTCTCAGCTCATCGGCCACGACACGACGACGTTGGAGCAGACACTCCGCGAGGAAATCGCTGGCTAGTCCTCCATCGTGTCGACGCGCAGGGTCAGCCCGACGGCGCGAGCGGCTTCACGATCTCGGTGAGCTGCGATGGTTTCAGGGCTGTCGAGATAGTCGGTCACCGACCAAGACTTGAGCTCGATAGACATGCCACTGGTTTAGCTAGGAACCGAGGACACGAGCTCCGCCGTCGATGTTGTGCAGGTGCGTGCCGCACGTGTTCGCAAGCTCCTCGTAACGCAGTGCGAAAGCGGCGGACTTCTTGCCCAGAGCACACAGGACTCCCACGTCGTCGGCGTCGAGCTCTCGGAGGGCGTTGGCGACGTGGGCGTCGTCGTGGATGCGGGAGAGCGGCAGCTCAACGAGACGTGTGCCGGGCGGGGGCGTGAGCTCAACCAAGAGTCGCTCCTCGTATTCGCGGATATCGAGAACCGCGCTGGGCCATCGCGCGATAGCGCTAGTCTTCTGTGCTTCCGGCAGGTGGGTGACGAGTGGGCGCGCCGGGTCTGCGCCCACGGTGAGCGTGCGGAATAGCGGTGGGAACGCGTCGTAGCTCGTCACCCGTCCGACCGGTGCGTCGAGTTCAGAGAGAAACCCTAAGGCCGTGGTCGCCATGAGTCCGCCCACGACGGATGTCGTCGCGCCGAGGACGCCGGCGGTCTCGCACGTCGCGGTGTCTGACGGCGGGGAGGGGAGGAGGTCGCGCAGGCCCACGCCACGACCGTCCGGGGTGTCGGCGCCGGAATGGAAGAGCGCGACGTCGCCGTGGAAGCGCAGGACTGTGCCCCAGACGAGCGGGGTCGACGTCATCTCGCAGGCGTCCGCGACCAGATACTTCGTTGCATAGGTGTCACTGCCGTCGAGGACGAGGTCTGCCACGGCGACGAGGTCGAGCGCGTTGTCTGAAGTGAGACGCTCGCGTCGCGCGTCGATCTGTACGCCGGGCTGGAGGTCGCGTACTCGGGCGGCTGCGACCTCCGCCTTGGGGTGACCAACGTCTGCGGCACCAAAGAGTATCTGCCGGTGGATGTTTGTCAGATCCACGACGTCGTCATCGATGAGCGTGAGCTTGCCGATGCCTCCTGCTACCAGCTGCTGCAGTGCCGGGCAGCCCAGGCCGCCAGCGCCCACGACGAGGACGTGTGCGTTGTGGAGTCGTTGCTGCGCGTCGCGACCGATGAGCAGGGTTTGGCGGGCGGTCCGACGTTCTTCCTCCGGAGATAAGGGCGTCACAGAACCGCCTCTTGCCACGACGCGAAGCCCTCGAAGGTGGAGGAAGCTTGGGCATGTTCGCGCTTCGGAATGCGGCCAGCGTCGCGCGCAAGAAGGCCGGATTCAACTGCGAGGCGCATGGCGTTCGCCATGGCCGTCGGATCCTGGCAGCGGTTGACGGCGCTGGCGAGGAGGACACCGGAGCAGCCGAGCTCCATGGCGCGGGCGGCATCGGAAGCTGTGCCAATACCAGCGTCGATGAGGACGGGTACGGACGCGCGGGAGCAGATGAGCTCGATATTGTGCGGGTTGAGGATGCCTAGGCCCGTGCCGATGGGCGCGCCGAGCGGCATCACTGCGGCGGCGCCGGCGTCCTCGAGGCGCTGTGCTGCGGCCGGGTCGTCGCTGGTGTACGCGAGGACTGTGAAGCCCTCCGCGACGAGGAGCTCGGTGGCGTCGAGGGTCTCCACGATATCGGGAAGCAGCGTGTGCTCGTCCGTGATGACTTCGACCTTCACCCAGTTCGTGCCGAGCGCCTCCCGGGCGAGCTGTGCCGTGAGCACGGCGTCGCGGGCCGTGCGGCAGCCCGCCGTATTGGGCAGCGGTGTGATACCCAGTCGCTTGATCAGCCCGAAGACGGACTCGCCGCCGGCGTGAGGGTTGAAGCGGCGCATGGCGACGGTGGTGAGCTGCGTGCCCGAAGCCGCGAGCGCGGACTCGAGGGCGTCGAAGCTCGTGGCGCCGCCGGTACCCATGATGAGGTGGGAGTCGAAGTTCTTATCAGCGATGGTGAGCATTCTTAGCCTCCTTGGACGGCGGTGAGTAAGTCGACGGTCGCGCCGGGCTCGAGCGCTGTGTGCCACCCCGACTTGGGCACGACGCGGGCATTGATAGCGGCGGCAGTGCCGTCTTCGGGCGCGCCGAGTTCGGTGATGAGCTCGGCGAGTGTTGTGGCGTTGGTCTCGTATGGGGAGCCATTGAGGGTGATATGCATGGTTAGTCCTTATGCCGGAGCGGATCGCAGGCGGTGAGGTCGAGAGTGAGAGTCTGCTCTTCGATGAGCTCGCGGGTCGTGCGAGCAGCGAAAGCAGACAGCAGGATGCCGTGCCGGAAGTAGCCGGTGGAGACGATGATCTGTGGCGCGTGCGGGAGGCGCCCGAGGTAGGGGAGATCGTCGGGCGTGCCGGGGCGGGCGCCGGTGGTGACTTCGAGGAGCTCGCATTCCTCGAGGCCGGGGACGACGCGGATGGCGTCGCGGAGCAGGTCGTAGACGCTGCCGACGCGGCGGGGGAGGCTGTCTTCGCGGGTCGTCGCTCCCACTGCGATGGGGCCGTCGACGCGGGGGATGACGTAGATGGGGCGGTCCTCGACGAAGCCGCGGACAACGCGAGTGACAAGCGGCTGGAGAGAGACGGGTACGCGGAGGCGCAGAATGTCGCCATAGACGGGACGCAGCTGAAGCGGGTTCGTGTCCTCGTACCAGCCGTTGATGTGGGCGACGCCGAGTCCGGCTGCGAGCACCACAGTGTCAGCCTGGTGGGTGCCTTGGTCGGTGGTGACCGCGCCGTCTGGGGTGATACGGGTGACACGCTCGGTGCGGACGTCGACGCCGAGATTGCGCGCGGCGTCGAGGGCGGCCGCGGCGAACATCCGCGGGAAGAGCTGCGTGTCGCCGGGGATGGAGACGGCACCGGCGAGACGCGGGGAGAGCGCGGGCTCCATGGAACGGGCGGCTCGGGTCGTAATGCGTTCGACCTCCATGCCGTGGGCGGTCTGGTAGTCGAGCAGTTCGGAGAGGTGTTGCGCGTCCGCGCGGTCCGCGGCGACGACGAGGGTGCCCTCGGCGCGGTAGCCGGTGGGCAGGTCCGTGTGCGCGGCGACGAGTTCGATGAGCCGCGGGTGCCAGGCGCCGGCCGCCTGCATGAGTGGGAAGAGCGGGTCTTGCTGATAGACGACCTCGGCGGCGGGAGCAAGCATGCCGCCGGCGTGGTGCGTGGCGCCGGAGGCAGGCGCGGGATCAAGAACCGTGACGTTGTGGCCGGCGTTCGCGAGCTCGACGGCGGTGGTGAGGCCGACGATTCCGGCGCCGGCGATGACGACGTGGCTCATGCGCGCTCCTCGAAGGCGGCGCGGATCCGCGTGCAATAGGCGGCCGGATCGTCGGCATGCATGATGCCGCGCACGACGGCGACGCCCGCGACGCCGGTGGCGGCGAGGTCGGCCGCGTCGTCGACGGTGACGTCGCCGATAGCGATGACGGGCAGCTGCGACGCGGCGACGATGGCGGGATAGCCCGCGAGTCCCAGCGGTGGCCGGCCGGAGTCCTTCGTGGGGGTGGCACGGAAAGGACCGCAGCCGACGTAGTCGAGGACGTCCGCGTACTGGTTGGCGTCCTCGATGAGGGACAGGGTGCCGGTCGTGAGCCCGATGAGTGCGTCGGGGCCGAGGAGCTCGCGGGCCGCGCGGACGGAGAGATCGTCCTGGCCCAGGTGGACACCGGCGACGGGGAAGCCCGCCTCGCGCAGGGCGAGGGCGACGTCGACTCGGTCGTCGATGACGACGGCGGTGCCTGGGTTCGCGGCGTGGACGGCGGTGGACACAGCCGCGCCGAGGTCATAGAGGTCGCGCGCCGAAATGGGCTTCGAACGTACTTGGATGACCCCGGCCCCACCTGAAGCAGCTGCGGCGGCGCGGCGGGCGAGGGCATCGGAAGGCTCGGAACCTGTCACAAAGTAACAGCGCAGATCGGCGCGCATGGATTAAACCTCCTGGTAGATTTCGGAGCCGGCGGCGCGGAACTCGGCGGCTTTGAGGGCTTCTCCTGCTGCTTCTGCGGACGCGCCAGCGGGCGCAGGCATGGTGGGCATGCCGAGCTTCGCGCCGAAGGTGTCGCGAATGTCCTGGCTGATGCGCATGGAGCAGAACTTCGGGCCGCACATGGAACAGAAGTGGGCCGTCTTCGCAGGCTCGGCCGGCAGGGTTTCGTCGTGGTAGGCCTGCGCGGTATCCGGATCGAGGGAGAGCGCGAACTGGTCGTGCCAGCGGAACTCGAAGCGGGCCTTGCTCATCGCGTCGTCCCAGGCGCGGGCGCCGGGGTGCCCCTTGGCGACATCGGCGGCATGGGCCGCCAGCTTATACGTAATGACGCCGGTCTTCACGTCGTCGCGGTTGGGCAGGCCGAGGTGCTCCTTCGGCGTGACGTAGCAGAGCATCGCCGTGCCGCCCATCGCGATGTGGGCCGCACCGATGGCCGAGGTGATGTGGTCGTAGCCGGGCGCGATATCGGTGACGAGGGGACCGAGGGTATAGAAGGGGGCATCGGAAGCCCAGTCCTGCTCCAACTCGTTGTTCTCCTGAATCATGTTGAGCGGGACGTGGCCGGGGCCCTCGACCATGACCTGGACGTCGTACTCCCAGGCGCGACGGGTGAGCTCGCCGATGGTCTTCAGCTCCGCAAACTGCGCGGTGTCGTTGGCGTCCGCGAGGCAGCCGGGGCGCAGGCCGTCGCCGAGGGAGAAGGCGACGTCGTAGCGGGAGAAGATCTCGCAGAGCTCGTCGAAGTTCTCGTAGAGGAAGGACTCCTTGTGGTGGGCGAGGCACCAGCCGGCCATGATGGAACCGCCGCGGCTGACGATGCCGGTGACGCGCTCGGTGGTAAGCGGAATGTAGGGAAGCAACACGCCGGCGTGGATGGTCATGTAGTCCACGCCCTGTTCGCATTGCTCGATGACGGTGTCACGGAAGATCTCCCAGGTGAGGTCCTCCGCGATGCCGTTTACCTTTTCCAGTGCCTGGTAGATGGGCACCGTGCCAATGGGGACGGGGGAGTTGCGCAGGATCCACTCGCGGGTCGTGTGGATATCGTCGCCCGTGGAGAGATCCATGACGGTGTCTGCGCCCCAGCGAGTGGCCCAGCGCAGCTTTGACACTTCTTCCTCGATGGAGCTTGTGACCGCCGAGTTGCCGATGTTGGCGTTGATCTTGGTGAGGAACTTCCGGCCGATGATCATGGGCTCGGACTCGGGGTGGTTGATGTTGTTGGGGATGATGGCGCGCCCGCGGGCGACCTCGGAGCGGACGAACTCTGGATCGCAGTGCTCGCGCAGGGCGACGAATTCCATTTCCTTGGTGATAATGCCCTGGCGGGCGTAGTGCATTTGGGTGACGCGTTTGGTCCCCCTACGTGGCGTGGGCTTTGTGCCCTTCCATTCCTGGGACGCGGCACCACGCTTCTGGGCAGACTTGCCGTCGTCAGCGAGATCGCGTGCGCGGCCCTCGTATTCTTCGGTGTCGTTACGCTCTTCGATCCATGCTTGTCGCAGGGGCGGAAGCCCTTGCGTGGGATCGCATTCCGGGCCGCGGGTGCGGTAGATGCGGAAAGACTCGTTGGGGCCGGTGGGGGAGTCGTCGAGTTGGATTTCGGTTTCCGGGACCTCGAGACCCTTCTCACGGATCGGCGAGTAGGAGTGCTTGGGGTGGATTTCTTGCTCATGGGTAGCCGACATGGGCCTGACCTCTCTTCCTTCGCTGGTGCTAACCAGACAGGTTCGAACGGTGCGGCCGCGGTTCCAGCGGCCATCTCAGCCCGCTTCCATGCGGGCTCCCGTGGGGATAAGTGCGAGTCCTAGACTAAACACAAGGCCTCGGGTTTGTCAGCGATTTGAGAGATTTTGTTTGGGTGCAGGGGTTATGGAACAATAGATGGCTGTTCTATGTAACAGGCACGAACCGGTCAGCTTCCCTGAGGAAGCGCTTGGGTCCTCTGTCTTAAATTGAAAAGGAAAATCAATGACCAACAAGATTGATCTGCTGGACAAGGCCTCGCTGCGCGAGGACATCCCGAACTTCCGCCCGGGCGATACCCTTGACGTCAACGTCAAGGTCATCGAGGGCACCACCGAGCGTACCCAGCTGTTCAAGGGTGTCTGCATCCGCCGTCAGGGCGCTGGCATCCGCGAGACCTTCACCGTCCGTAAGGTTTCCTTCGGTATCGGCGTCGAGCGTACCTTCCCGGTGCACTCCCCGAACATCGCCTCCATCGAGGTCGTTCGCCGTGGCCGTGTCCGCCGTGCGAAGCTGTACTACCTGCGCGACCTGCGCGGCAAGAAGGCTCGCATCAAGGAGCGCCGCTAGTTCTAGCGCGCTGTTACCGCCTCGTCTCCTGTGCTGGAGCGGGGCGGTTCCGCCGTTTTATGCGGGGCTACACGGCACGGCTTAGAATTCCCTCGTGACGCTCTCTGCTCTCCGCTCTGTGCTTGCCTGCCTTCTGGTCGCTGTGATTGCCGTGCTTTCGGTGCATGCGGCCCCGCGCGCGGTCGCACGCCAGTGCACGGCCATTCACGTTCTGCAGGCGGCCGGCACGGGATTTAGCGCGCGGTATTACACCGCGGAGCCGGTGGGGCTCGACTTCAGCGGGTGGAATCCCGTAGATACGCTCCAGATTCGTCTCGGCGCAGATGATGTGAGCGGTACGAATATCCAATATCCGGCCTCCCTCGGCCGATTCAGCGCTTTCCAACCCAACGCGCTGGGTTCAGAAGCCGCGACCTATGGTGAATCCGTGCGTGCAGGCGTCGAGGACGCGCGCCGCGAGCTCGAGTACGTCGAGCGTGCGTGCCCTTCCACGCGCTACATGGTGATTGGCTACTCCCAGGGTGCCTCGGTCGCCGGTGATATCGCCGCAGAGATTTCCGCCGGCCGCGTGAAGGGCGTAACGCCTGACGATGTCGCCGCGGTCATCCTTGTTGCCGACCCCGGCCGCGCACGGCTCGGCGCCCCACCTGCACGACCCGCGAAGCTCTACGGTCCGGTGCCCGCGGGCACACGCGCGGCGAATGGCGAGATCATCCTCGACGGCGGGACGGGCGTGAGCGCTGGTCGCGAGGGCATGACCGGCCAGCGCCCCGGAAACTTCGCAGGCATGGAGGGCAAGGTTGTCTCCCTGTGCAATAACACGGACATGGCATGTGCGACGCCCTCGGATACCATCGTGCGCGATATCGCGGACTACGCCAATCGCGTCGAATAGGAGGGCCCCTCGGATACGTTGACGCCCCGCGTGGTGGAGCGCTTCCTCGCCGGGATGTCAGAGGGCAAAGATGTGGGCGCGGCCTTGGCCGAGTCGGGTGCGTCCGTCCTCCAGGTGCCCACACTCGTGGCGACCGTGGCGGAGTTGTCCCAGTACTACCTGATTCTCGAGTCGCATACGCACCCGGGACTATCTATTGAGCAGCTCGTGGGTATCGGGCTCATCGCGGCGTTGCCCAACCTTGCGTATGAGGGCGCGATGTCGGACTATCTCATCCCGGTGCTCGAGGTCGCGTCCGAGCCGCTGAACTCGATAAGCCCCGAGGTCGGCGCCTAGTTCGACGTAGCAGTCGAGGGCTTCAAGGCCGTCGATGCCGCCGAATCCGTCTACTGGCAGGCCTATCACTTGGGACTCGCGCCGCAGCTGGACACGCCCACGCAGCTGCGCCAGCGTGCGGCGAAGCAGGTCACGACGCAGCTCGTCGCGCAGCTTCAACACGCGGCGGGATTGGATGCGGCGATGGCGGATCCAGCCAACCAAGGAACCATCAACTCGCTGCGCGTCGCCGGCGACTTCGGCTATACGCACGTGTCCTACTTCGAGCAGGGCTTCTACGTCGACGGCAAGCTAGGCCGCGACTGGGCGGACGAGTGGCTGCTTGAGGTCGCGCGGGGAGTGCTGCGGGAGCGCTAGGTGTCCGCTGACTCGATGCGTAGCCGACGGCGAGACTTGGGCATCCGAGGGATCTGCAGTACGCGGCGAGTCGTGTTGTAGGCTTTAGCCCGTGACTAATAATGCTGTACCCGCATCCGGTGACTCGCACGTGCCGGGTGTGCCGGATGAGACCAGATCGAAGAACGAGAAGAAGCAGAAGAAGCAGCTGCCGTGGCTGGTAGAGACTCTGCTCATCGTCGTCGCGGTGCTCGCGGTGGTGGGTTTGGTGCAAAACACTATCGGCCGCCAGTACGTCATTCCGTCCGCGTCCATGGAGCCGACGCTGCATGGCTGCCAGGGATGCACGGGCGACCGCATCTTCGTCGAGAAGGTCAGCTACTACGGGGATAAGCATCCGGAGCCGGGCGATGTTGTGGTCTTCAAGGGCACGGACTCGTGGAATGGCGCGTATACCTCGCCGCGCTCGGATAACCCGACCATCCACAAGGTTCAGGACGCACTGTCCTACGTCTCGCTGACGCCACCGGATGAGAACACGCTGGTCAAGCGCGTCATTGCGACGGGTGGCCAGACGGTCTCGTGCCAGGCGGGCGACCCGGCCGTTATGGTCGACGGCAAGCCTATCGATCAGTCCTATATCCAGAACCCGCCCACGTACCCCGTCGATGAGTCGAACGGCTCGGAGGAGTGCGGCGGCCCGTACTTCGGTCCTATCACCGTGCCGGAGGGCAACTATTGGGTGATGGGCGATAACCGCACGAACTCGCTTGATTCGCGTTACCACATGCAAGACGAATACCAGGGCACGATCCCGGAGGAGAATATTCGCGGCAAGGTTTCCTTCATCTTCTTCCCGTTCACGCGCATTGGCGGCGTTGATGCCATCGACATCCAGGGCTGACACTCACCGCCTGCCGCGCGAACCTCAGCGCATTACGCTGGGGCAATCCGTGCGGGATGACGCCTCATGGCTGCTGAAAACCATGCTCGCCGCCTTCGTACTGTTGGCGGTGGGATCGGCGCTCATCGGACGCATCTACGTTATCCCGTCGGGGTCCATGGAACCGACGCTCCACGGGTGCCAGGGCTGCAACGGGGACCGCATCGCGGTGGAAAAAGTGAGCTACTACTTCGCAGATCCCAAGCCCGGGGATGTCGTCGTCTTCGAAGGCGAGCCCTCGTGGAACACGACGTATGAGCTGCAGCGATCGCATAACGTGTTTATTCGCGGCCTGCAGAACCTCTTCGCCGCGGCGGGCCTTATTCAGGGCGACGCGAATATCCTCGTCAAGCGCGTCATCGCGACCGAAGGCCAGACGGTCTCGTGCCAGGCGGGGGACCCCGGCATCATGGTTGATGGCCAGGCGCGCACGGAGCCGTACGTGCTTCAGCCCCCGCAGAATCCTATTTCGCCGGAGACGGGCTCGCTGGCCTGCGGCGGCGATTACTTCGGACCGGTCACAGTACCCGAGGACCACATCTGGGTCATGGGAGATAACCGCACGAACTCCGCAGATTCCCGCGCGCACTTGGGTGACGCGGAGCAAGGCACCATTCCGGTCGACAACGTGCGCGGCAAGGTTCGTGCCATCGTCATGCCGTTGAGCCGCATCGGCACCGTTGAGCATGCGCACGCTTAAACAGCAGCGCACCTACGAGGTCGCGCTCGCCCAAGCCGGCTTGGGGCCCGTCGCAGGCGTAGACGAAGCCGGCCGCGGCGCGTGCTGCGGTCCTATCACCATCGCTGCGTGTGTGCTACCCCAGCGGATTATCCCGGAGCTGGCGACGCTCACGGACTCGAAGAAGCTCACGCCCGCCGCACGCGAGAAGCTCTTTCCTATCATCAAGGCGAAGGCGCTTGCGTGGTCGGTCGTCCACATCGAGGCCTCAGACATCGACTACTGGGGCATTCAGCATGCCAACGTCTCCGGCATGCGCCGCGCCGTCGCGCGCCTCGAGGTGCGCCCGCGTTATGTGCTTACCGATGCCCTCAAGGTCCCCGGTCTGCCCGTGCCCCAGCTCCCGATGGTAGGCGGCGACGCCGCCGCGCGGTGTATCGCCGCGGCGAGCGTGCTGGCCAAGGTGAGCCGTGACCACATTATGGTGGACCTCGACGAGCGTTACCCAGGCTATGGGCTTGCGAGGCATAAGGGCTACGGGACCAAGGCACACGAGGGGGCCATCGGAAAGCTGGGCGCCACGCCGGAGCACCGCATGAGCTATGCGAACGTGGCCCGAGCGCAGGCGGAATTTCTCGCGCGTGGCAACGTGGCGCGGGCGTAACGGGGCGCTAGAGTTTAAAGCCTGTAAGAACGAGGTAACTTTCTCAAGGAGCAACGATGAGCGCTGAGGAACTGGACAACTACGAGGCCGAAGTCGAGCTGTCCCTCTACCGCGAATACCGCGATGTGGTGAGCCAATTCTCTTATGTCGTGGAGACCGAGCGCCGCTTCTACCTTGCCAACGCCGTCGAGCTCATCCCGCACACCTCCGGCTCGGACGTCTACTACGAGGTCCGCATGTCTGATGCCTGGGTGTGGGACATGTACCGCTCCGCGCGTTTCGTCCGTTACGTCCGCGTCATTACGTACAAGGACGTCAATATCGAGGAGCTCGATAAACCGGACTTCATCATGCCGGATTAGGCGCGTTCGTGCCGGTGCCATTCACACCGGCATGAGACCTGTCAATGTGTTGAACAATCTCTCTGTGGATAACTCATATCGTGAACTACGTTATCCACAGAATCGGGGCCGCCCGCGAGGCGGCCCCTTGTCGTTGTGGTGTATCTGCCGCTTGGCTAGGTACGAGGCCGTAGTACTGCGGTCCGTAACTAACTAGGAGACAGACACATGCAAACGAAAACTCAGGCTCGTACGCACCTGGCCCGGCGCGGGGAAAGCTGGGCCGCCCGCTTTTATTGCGCTCGGGGCGCGACGGTGCTGGGATGCAACGTCGCTTACGCGTGCGGCGAATTAGACCTCATTGTCCGTGAGAAGGACGGCACCATCGTCTTCGTGGAGGTAAAGACGCGTTCCACGCCGGCCTTCGGCGTGGCGGAGGCTGTCACCCCGCGCAAGCTCAAGCGCATGCGCAAGGCCGCGCAGCAGTGGCTCGCCGGGGCCCGGCCGCTCGCCGACGTGCGCTTTGACGTCCTCGCGCTCACCGCTCGCGGCGACGACTTTGACGTGGACTATTACGCAGGAGTCGAACATGGCGCTGGGTAAGGCTGCGACGACGGCCCTCGACGGCGTGCTCGCGCATCCGGTCCACGTCGAGGCGAATATCGGGGTGGGCCTGCCCGGCATTCAGATCGTGGGTATGGCCGATACCGGAATCAGCGAGGCGCGCTCGCGGATTCGCACCGCCGTGTCTAATAGCACGCTGCCGTGGCCAAAGACGAAGATCATCGTGTCCATGGCGCCCGCGAGCCTGCCCAAGTCCGGCGCGCACTTCGATCTGCCCATTGCACTCGCCATTCTCACCGCGGGGCTGACGGAACAGGAAGAAGAGCTAGGCGGCTTCGGGCTCTCCGGCGATATCGTGCGCCGTCTGGAGACAACGCTCTTCCTCGGGGAGCTGGGCCTCGACGGCACGGTGCGTCCCGTGCCCGGCGTTATTCCTGCGCTGCTCGCCGCGCAAAACCACGGCTTCGAGTCGCTCGTCATCCCGCCTGGCAACGCGGCGGAGGCCGCACTCGTGCCCGACATGCCCGTCTATGTTGCGCGCACGCTTGCCGATGCCTTCGGCTGGGCGTGTGGCCGTCGCCTCCTGCCTCGCGCGGGGTCGCTGGCGCAGCCCACGCGCCCCGAGGCTGGGCCGGCGCCCTGCATGAGCGATATCGCGGGACAGCATGCGGCCAAGCATGCGGCCGAGGTCGCTGCCGCCGGTGGGCACCATCTGCTCATGCTCGGCCCGCCTGGCGCGGGCAAGTCCATGATTGCTGCTCGCTTGCCGTCCATTTTGCCGCCGCTCACCACGGAGCAGTCCCTGGAAGCCACCGCCATTCACTCCATCGCGGGCTCGCCGGGACGCGTCGTGGAGGCCGCGCCCTTCGTCGCGCCGCATTCCTCCATTACCCGCGCCTCCTTGCTCGGCGGCGGCTCAGGGCGCCCGCGGCCCGGCGCGGTCTCGCTCGCGCACCATGGCGTGCTCTTCCTCGACGAGGCCTCCGAGGTCGCCGCCGGCGCCCTCGATGGCTTGCGTGCCCCACTCGAGGAAGGCGAGGTGAGGCTCGTGCGCTCGCGCCGGGAGGTCGTCTACCCGGCGCGCTTCCAACTCGTGCTTGCTGCGAACCCATGCCGTTGTGCCGCCGAGGACCCGGCGCGGTGCACGTGCACGCCGGGACAGCGGCAGGCCTACCTGTCCAACCTTTCCGGTCCGTTGCGCGACCGTCTCGACATGGTCCTGCGGCTCTCGGGCCGTTCAGCACAGCTCCACGCGGACGGGGAGGAGACCTCGGCGGCTATCGCGGACCGCGTCGCCGCCGCGCGCGAGCGTTCTCGTGCGCGTTGGCAGGCGGCCGGTCTCCAGGTCCACACCAACGCGGGCATGCCCTCCGCCCTCCTGCGTCGGCGCTTTCCCGCGGAGGACGACGCGATGGAGCTCCTGCGCGCGTACCTCGCGACGGGAGAGCTAAGCCAGCGTGGCGTGGACCGCACGCTCAAGCTCTCGTGGACGCTCGCGGATCTGGCGGGGCAGGATCGCCCGACCATCGAACACGTATCCTCCGCCCTTGATCTTCGCGGCGACGCCGTTCGCGAGGAGGTGGCGGCATGACCGAGCTTAAGTTGGATACGCCGCTGCAGGCGTGGGTCTACCTCAACCGCGTGGTGGAAGGTCCGTCGCGCACGCTGGCCGCGCTGCTTCAGGACTACACCCCGGAGCACATTGCGCACGGCATTTATCACCAGGCGGACTGGCTGGGTGCGCTGCGCGACGAGACCTCGGCGCGCCGGGACTGGCTGCGCCAGGACGAGGACATCGCGGCCGCGGAGAAAGTGGGCGCACGGCTCATCACGCCGGAGAGTCCCGAGTGGCCGGCCGCGCAGTTCAACTCCGCCTTCGGCTTCTATGCGGCGGGGCTTGCCGATGCCCCCGCGGACTTCGACAAGGCCGCCGTCGCGCCCCATTGCCTGTGGGTCCGCGGTGCTCCGGTGGGCGAGGTCGTTAGCCAGGCCGTCGCTGTCGTGGGCACGCGCGCGATTACCCGCTACGGCTTTGACGCGACGCGCCTCATGGTTTCCGGACTCGTGCCACACCAGTGGACGATTGTTTCGGGTGGTGCGATGGGTGTCGACACCGTTGCACATGAGCAGGCGCTCGAACATGGCGGTATCACCGCGGTGGTCGCCGCGTGCGGCATCGACGAGCCGTATCCCGCGCGCAACGCAAAGCTCTACGAGCGGATCGTGGACCGCGGCGGGACCATCCTCACTGAATTCGCGCCGGGCTCGAAGCCGCAGCGCCATCGGTTCTTAACCCGCAATCGTTTGGTCGCGGCACTCACATCGGGCGCGGTGTGCATCGAGGCGGCCTTTCGTTCGGGAGCGCTCAATACGCTCAACTGGACGGAGGCGCTTGGCCGTGTCGCGATGGTGGTGCCCGGACCGATTACGGGGCCAGGCTCGGTGGGATGTCACAAGCGCATCCAGGAACATCGCGCGCAGCTCGTCATGAGCCCCGACGGTGTGCGCGAACTCCTCGAGCAGGTCGGTGCCGTCGACGAGGAAGCGCAGTTGGAACTCGTCTACGCGCCCTCGAAGACGCAGCGGCTGTCCCGTAACGAGCTGCAAGTTTTCGGCTCGACGCCGGTCGACGAGACGGCGAGCGCCCAAGACATCGCACGCGAGGCGGGGCTGCGGCTGCCGCTTACCATCCATCTGCTCGTCACCTTGGAGAAGCAGGGGCTGGTCGTGCGCCGCGGCGGACAGTGGCAGCGCCTCGACGTGGACTAACCACGGGTATACTCTGGCCCCATGAGTAACACGCCGGGCGGTCAGCTTGAGCAGGCCATCGAGGATTTTGCCGAGTACCAACGTCTAGTGCTCGGCCGATCCGAGGCCACCATCCGCGGCTACCGCTCGGATCTGCGCGACCTGGCCGCGCGCGTGCCGGACTTCGCACATTTCACGCTCGACGCCCTGCGTGCGTGGCTGGGCGATGCCGTGGCGGCGGGGAAGTCCCGTGCCACGCTCGCTCGGCGCACCGCGGCCGCGCGTGCTTTCTCCACGTGGGCGGCGCGCGAGGGCTACCTCGCCGCGGATGTCGCCGCGCGGCTCGTCACGCCTAAGGTGGGCCGCCACCTGCCCAAGGTTCTCGCCCAGGACGAGGCAGGGGAGCTTATGGGCAATGCTGTGTCTCCGGACGAGAAGCACTTCCTGCGCGACAGCGCGATGCTCGAGCTGCTCTACGCTACGGGCATGCGCGTCGCGGAGCTCACCGGGCTTAATGCGGGTGATGTCGATTTGTCACGCCGCACCGCGCGCGTGACCGGTAAAGGCAATAAGCAACGCGTCGTGCCCTTCGGACATGCCGCCGCAGACGCGATTGCCGCGTGGCTCGACGTGCGCGGCGAGTTTCCACCCGCAGCAGACGAGAACGCGCTTTTTCTCGGCACGCGCGGCAAGAGGATCGACCAGCGTCAGGTGCGCCGCGTTGTGGAGCGCGCCAGCCAGGTCACCGGGACGACGGGACTAACACCACACGGGCTGCGGCACTCGGCGGCGACACACCTGCTCGAGGGCGGCGCCGACCTCCGCGTGGTCCAGGAAGTGCTGGGACACGCCTCGCTCCAGACAACGCAGGTCTATACCCACGTCTCCGCGGCACGCCTGAAGAAGATTTACGAGCAGGCGCACCCGCGGGCTTAAGGACGCAGACCTAGACGGGCTTCAGGCGGATCGTGGGGGCATCAAGAAGCTCGAGTGGATTGAGATAAGAATCCGGGCCGTCGAGTGCGCCCCAATGCAGGCCGGGATAGCCGTCGAAGGTAGGCGCGAGCGTGCCGAGTACGTCTCCGGCGGCGACTGTCTGCCCGACCTGGACGTGGGCGTAGACGGGGGAGTAAGTGGTGCGCAGTCCGTCCGCGTGCTCGACGGAAACCGACGGGGTGCCGGCGACAACGCCTGCGAAGGCGACGGTCCCGGGGCCCGCGGCGGCAATGGGCTGGCCAACGTCTGCCGCAAGATCGACGCCGCGGTGTCCCGGCAGCCAATTGTGGTCCGGATTATCGAAGGCGCGGATAACGCGGAGTGGAACGGGTGGCGAATAGCCGCGGGCGGAGGGCTGCGCGGCGGTGGGCGATGGTGCGGCGGCGGCCGGAAGCGTAGCGCCTGTGGCGAAAGTGGTTGCAGTAATAAGGAGAGAACTAAAAATGAGGCGAGAGAGTTTCATGGTCTCCACCATGCCGGATTTTGGGGCAGAGCGCTAGGTTGTGTTGGTGGGATTTTGCAGGCAGTTCGCGTGCGCGCCGTTTTGGCAAAGCGTGGCGAAGCATATAAGCTATCCGGCAGCAGTGTGTCCTTTGGACTCATTGACTACGCGCGGCAAGAACAATGACGCAGTCAACGTGGTCCCGAATCTGTTCATGACTTGGGTGTTGACAGCTAGGACTTGCAGCCAGGGTGTGGGATAAAAGCCCGCACAACCCGTATTGGAAAACCTAAAGAAAATAGAAAGCGAGCGAATCATGGCAGTTGTAACCATGCGCGAGCTCCTCGACGCCGGTGTCCACTTCGGTCACCAGACCCGTCGCTGGAATCCGAAGATGCGTCGTTTCATCTTCACTGACCGTAATGGTATCTACATCATCGACCTGCAGCAGACGCTGACTTACATTGACGAGGCTTTCGAGTTCGTCAAGGAGACCGTCGCACACGGCGGCACCATCCTGTTCGTGGGTACGAAGAAGCAGGCTCAGGAAGCCGTGGCTGAGGAAGCTACCCGCGTGGGTATGCCGTACGTCAACCACCGCTGGCTGGGCGGCATGCTCACCAACTTCCAGACCGTGTCCAAGCGTCTGAAGCGCATGAAGGAGCTTCAGGCCATGGACGCCGCTGAGGACGGCTACAAGGGCCGCACCAAGAAGGAAGTTCTCATGCTCACCCGCGAGCGCACCAAGCTGGAGCGCGTCCTGGGCGGCATCTCTGACATGTCCAAGGCTCCGTCCGCCCTGTGGATTGTTGACACCAACAAGGAGCACATCGCGGTCAAGGAAGCTCACAAGCTCAACATCCCGGTTGTTGCCATCCTCGACACCAACTGCGATCCGGACGAGGTCGACTTCCCGATCCCGGGCAACGACGACGCCATCCGCGCCACCAAGCTGCTCACCGGCATCATCTCCACCGCTGTGGAAGAGGGCAAGAAGGCTCGCGAAGAGCGCCAGCTTGCCGCTGCCAAGGAAGCCGCTGGCGACTCCGCAGAAAAGGAGCAGCGCGACGCGGCTGAGGCCGCTGCTGCATCCGACCCGGCTTCTGCCGAGTCCGCTGAGTAATACAGATTAATTTCTGTGGCTGACTTTTAAACCCCCGTTGTGCCGACTAAGGCCACGGGGGTTTGTCGTGACACGACGTGTCTCACGTGCATCGCGCGCGTGTGGAGCCGTGGCACGGTATTTCGACGGCGCGGGGGCATTTTTCTAGCCCCCTAGAGCGGCGCGCGGCGCGTGCGTCGACTACGCTGTTTCAACGAACATTGTTTGATCAACAAGGAGGATCGCCCCAACTATGGCGAACTACACTGCTGCAGACGTCAAGGCCCTGCGCGAAGCTACCGGCTCTGGCATGCTCGATTGCAAGAAGGCCCTGGAAGAGTCCAACGGCGACTACGACAAGGCTGTTGAGATCCTGCGCATCAAGGGCGCAAAGTCCGTCTCCAAGCGTGCGGACCGCGAGGCTTCTGAGGGGCTCATCGCCGTCTCCGGCAACACCATGGTCGAGATCAACTGCGAGACCGACTTCGTGGCAAAGAACGACGCCTTCAAGTCCTTCGCAGCCAAGATCGCTGAGGCCGCAGGCGAGGCTAAGGTCAACTCCGCTGAGGAGCTCAATGCTCTCGAGATCGACGGCAAGACCGTCGCCGACATTGTGACCGAAGAGTCCGCAAAGACCGGTGAGAAGCTGCAGGCTGCCCGCGCTGCCACCATCGAGGGCGACAACGTCGCCGTCTACCTCCACCAGCGTTCCGCAGACCTGCCGCCGGCAGTGGGCGTTCTCGTTGCCTACGAGGGCAACGCTGAGTCCGCACACCAGGCTGCTCTGCAGATCGCCGCGATGAAGGCTGAGTACCTCACCCGCGAAGAGGTTCCGGCTGAGGTCGTCGAGAAGGAGCGCGAAATCGCTGAGGCCACCACCCGCGAAGAGGGTAAGCCGGAGAAGGCTATCCCGAAGATCGTGGAAGGCCGCCTGGGTGGCTTCTTCAAGAACGTTGTCCTGCTCGAGCAGGCCGCACTGGAGGACCACAAGAAGACCGTCAAGCAGGTTCTTGACGAGGCTGGCACCACCATCACCGCCTTCAAGCGTTTCGAGATCGGTGCCTAAGTCTCACTCCCGCGGCAGGGTTACTGCTGCTGCGTGAGGGCGAACTTTCGCTCGAAAATCAGCCCACGCTCCGCTTCCGCGGGGACGTGGGCTTTTGCGTGCCGCCGGCGAGGCGCGGTGTTAGGTAGCGGGGCGTCCTAACAGGTAAGATGGTCGGAGAAAATTGTGCCCCTTTAAGTGGAAGGACGTCTCCAGGTGACTACCCCGGATTCCAAGCGAACTGCGTACAAGCGAGTGATGCTCAAGCTGGGTGGTGAAATGTTTGGCGGCGGCAAGGTCGGCATCGATCCGGACGTCGTCGAAAACGTCGCCCGCCAGATCGCGGACATTTCCAAGCAGGGTACCGAGGTCGCCGTGGTCATCGGTGGCGGCAACTTCTTCCGTGGCGCGGAGCTCTCCCAGCGCGGCATGGACCGTGCGCGCTCGGACTACATGGGCATGCTCGGCACCGTTATGAACTGCCTGGCCCTCCAGGACTTCCTGCAGCAGCAGGGCGTGGATTGCCGCGTGCAGACCGCCATCAACATGGCGCAGATCGCGGAGCCGTACCTGCCGCTGCGCGCTGACCGCCACCTGGAGAAGGGCCGCGTGGTTATCTTCGGCGCTGGCATGGGTATGCCGTACTTCTCCACGGACACGACCGCGGCACAGCGTGCCTTGGAGATTGGCGCCGAGGTCCTTTTCCTCGCCAAGGCCGTGGACGGTGTCTATTCGGACGACCCGCGCACCAACCCGGACGCGGAGCTCTACACGGAAATCACGCCGCGCGAGGTCATCGAGAAGGGCCTGAAGGTTGCAGACGCCACCGCGTTTAGCCTGTGCATGGACAACAACATGCCCATCCTGGTCTTCAACCTGCTCACTGAGGGCAATATCGAGCGCGCCGTCAAGGGCGAGCCTATCGGTACCCTCGTTCAGTCGAAGTAAGCCCCGCCGGGGAATATGACCCGCAAGCGGCGAAAAACCTGCTAGATTTTCTACCCAGCACCTACGACACACAGAAGGAACATTCTTCCTCATGATTGATGAGATTCAGCTCGACGCCGAAGAGCACATGACCGCCTCGGTGGAGCACACCCGCGAGCAGTTGGTGACCATCCGCACAGGCCGTGCCAACCCGGCCATGTTCAACGGTCTCGTGGCCGAGTACTACGGCGTGATGACCCCCATTACCCAGATGGCGACCATCTCGGTTCCGGAGCCACGAATGCTGCTCATCAAGCCCTACGAGCAGTCCATGATGAACGAGATCGAGAACGCTATCCGTAACTCGGACCTGGGCGTCAACCCGACCAACGACGGTCAGGTTCTGCGTGTGACCATTCCGCAGCTGACCGAGGAGCGTCGCCGTGACATGGTCAAGCTCGCCAAGTCCAAGGGCGAGGATGGCAAGGTGGCCATCCGTAACTTGCGCCGCAAGGCCATGGAGCAGCTGAAGAAGCTGCAGAAGGATGGCGACGCGGGCGAGGACGAGGTCGTCGCCGCAGAAAAGGAGATGGAGAAGATCACCGCCTCCTACATCGACCAGGTGGACAAGCTCGTCGCCGCTAAGGAAGACGAGTTGATGGAGGTCTAGACCCTCCGCACCACATGTACACAACAAGCCGTCGGACGCATTCACGCTTCGGCGGCTCGTTTCATGCCCTACCCCGCGAAAGGATGTCTGGTCGTGCCCGATACCGCCTCCCAGAATCGCCACCTGCCTAAGCCGAAGAATGGCGCCGGCCGCAACCTACCGGCAGCCATCGGCGTGGGCGTGGGGTTGGGCGCACTCGTCGTCTTTGCCGTGTGGGCGGGTCCGCTCGCGTGGTATATCGTGGTGGCGGCCGCGCTGGGATTTTCCATGTGGGAGGTCACCACGCGACTGCGTGAGCATTCCTACCAAGTGCCGCGCACGTTGCTGATTGTTTTGTGCCAGGCCATGATTTGGGCCTCGTGGGTGGCAGGGGCGTCAGGCCTCGTGGCGGTCTACGTGTTGAGCGTCCTGGCGCTCATGTTTGGCCGACTCTTCCACAACGGTCGGCACCGTCCGCCCATTAACTACCTGCGCGATATGTCCGTCGGGTTGTTCGTGCTCACGTGGATTCCACTCTTCGGCTCGTTCGCGGCGATGTTGTCGTACATCGATACGCCATTGGCCTCGGGTGCCGCGTCGATTATCGTCTTTATGCTCTGCGTCGTCGCGTCCGATACCGGTGGTTACGTCGCTGGCGTTATGTTCGGCTCGCATCCCATGGCCCCGGCTGTCTCGCCGAAGAAGTCCTGGGAGGGCTTCGTGGGCTCCATCGTCTTTGGCACGCTCACCGGCGCGCTGGCGGTGAAGCTCTTGCTCCATCACGACGCCTGGGTCGGCGCCATCATGGGCTTGCTGCTCGTCTTTTGCGCGACGCTGGGTGATCTCGTGGAATCCCAATTTAAGCGCGAGCTGGGCATCAAGGACATGTCGCATATCCTGCCCGGCCACGGCGGACTCATGGACCGCCTCGACGGCATGTTGCCGTCGGCCATGGTGACCTGGGTGGCGATGAACGCCCTCGCCACCGGCTTCGTGCCGTTGCCGTAGCCACCACGCACACAAAAGCCGCGTCCACGAGGACGCGGCTTTTCATTATGCGGTGAAGCGTTAGTGGCGCTGGGCCTGCTTGCGCACCTGGCGGCGCAGCTCGAACATGCGCCAGCCGCCCACAAGCGCCATGATGAGCGCGCCGGCGATGGCGAAGATGAGGAACGCGATGCCTGCGGGCAGCTGGCCGGACCAATTGAAGAAGTTGAGCTCGGCCGGCTGCTGATTCTGCAAGATAAAGATGATGAGCAGAATTAGCAGCAGGAAGCCCACGATGAGCGCGGCCCACGTGCTGGCAGCAAAGGACCCCTTCACCTTGGACTGCTCCTTTTGAAACTCGGCGAAGGCGACGCGGTCCTCCGCAGAGAACGAGTCCTGAGCGGCAGGAACCGGAGCGGGAGCAGACGCTGGGGTGGAGTCGGGCGTAGCGGAGGGGGCATCGGCAAGCTCAGCGGAGGGGTCGGGCTGAACGTTACGGGGGTCCTTGGAAGTCATGGATACCAAGATACCGGCGCGGCGTTGACTTCATCACTTTAGGTTCCTTTTAATTAGCCGTTGAGCGCCGAGAGTGGGACAATAGCGAGCACCATGGCTGAACCTTTGAAACTGAATTTCTCCGCCCCGCGGCGTGGCTTGCCGCCGAAGCACTTTGCGGACTTTACTGTCGACGAGCGCGTTGCGAAGCTCGCCGAGCTGGGACTGCCCAAGTTCCGCGCCAAGCAGCTGGCGAAGCATTACTACCAGCACCTCACCAACGACGTTGAGAAGATGACGGATATCCCGGCCGAGAAGCGTGCGGCCGTGCAGGAAGCCCTCTTTCCGGAACTCATGACGCCCATCCGCCAGACCTCGACGGACGATGGCTCGACCACGAAGTCCCTGTGGCGCCTCCACGATGGCACGCTGCTCGAGTCCGTGCTTATGCGCTACCCGGGCCGCGCCACCCTGTGCATTTCGTCCCAGGCGGGCTGCGGCATGGCCTGCCCGTTCTGTGCCACCGGCCAGGGCGGCCTCGACCGCAACCTGTCCACCGCGGAGATCGTGGAGCAATTCCGTAACGCGTCCGCGCAGATGGAGGCCGAGGGCGGTCGCCTGTCCAACGTCGTGTTCATGGGCATGGGCGAGCCGCTGGCCAACTACAAGCGCGTGATGCACGCGGTACGCCAGATCACCGGCCAGGACGGCGAAGGCTTTGGCCTCTCCCAGCGCAACGTCACCGTGTCCACGGTGGGTCTGGCGCCGGCCATCCGCAAGTTCGCGGACGAGGGGCTGGCCTGCACCCTGGCTGTCTCGCTCCACACGCCGGATGATGAGCTGCGCGATAGCCTCGTGCCGGTGAACAACCGCTGGCCGGTCTCCGAGGTCCTCGACGCCGCGCGTTACTACGCCGACAAGTCAGGCCGCCGCGTCTCCATTGAATACGCGCTCATCCGCGATAAGAATGACCAGGGCTTCCGCGCGGACATGCTCGGCCGCAAGCTGCACCAGGCGCTGGGCTCCAAGGTCCACGTCAACGTCATTCCGCTTAACCCGACCCCGGGTTCCGAATGGGACGCAGCACCGAAGGCCCGCCAGGACGAGTTCGTCCGCCGGGTCATCGCGCAGGGCGTGCCGTGCACGGTGCGCGACACCAAGGGCGACGAGATCGCCGCGGCCTGCGGCCAGCTCGCCGCCGACGAGCGCGAGTCCGCGTAAAGCAGACCATTTTTAGTTAAGGTGTGGAGACATGACGTCTCCACACCTTTCTGCTTTAGTACCCGACCCGCGCGAGTGCGCCTTTGCGGTGCGCGACCTCGCCAAGGCCTTTGACGGCCGCCCCGCTGTCCAAGGCTTGAGCCTCGACGTCCCCCGCGGCGCCATGTACGGCGTGGTGGGGCCCAACGGCGCAGGCAAGACCACCATGCTCACCATGGCGTGCGGCTTGTTGCGCCCGGACCACGGCGCGTCCTTTATCGCGGGGCACTCCGTCTGGGAGGATCCACTGCCCGCCAAGGCCGCCGTCGGCTTGCTCATGGACGGCGCTCCCGTCTTCGACCGGCTTACCGGCGCGGAATATCTCTACTACTTGGGTGCTCTGCGCCGCCTCCCGGAGGAGGAGTCCACCCGCCGCGCCGCGCAGCTCCTCCAGGCTCTCGGGCTTTCCGATGCCGCCTCCAAGCCCATCGCCGATTACTCGGCCGGCATGACGAAGAAGATCTTGCTCGCCGGCGCACTGCTCCATTCGCCGGAGGTGCTCGTCCTGGACGAGCCGCTCGAGGCCGTTGACCCTGTCTCCGGACGCCTTATCCAACAGATGCTGCGTTCCTTTGCTGCACGCGGTGGCACCGTCGTGTTATCTTCCCACGTCATGAGCCTCGTGGAGGGACTGTGTGATCACGTGGCGATCATCGACCAAGGTCGCGTCGTCGCGTCCGGTCACGTGGACGAGGTGCGCGACGGGCGCAGCCTCACCGACGTCTTCGTGGACCTCGTGGGTGGCGGCGACTTCGACGAGGCCTCGCTCGACTGGCTGGGGGAGTGCTCGCGATGACCCGCACCCTCATCACACTTCGCCGCACATTGTGGACCCGCGCGCTGCACTCCAACCCGCAGCAGTTCATCCTGGCCTTCCTCATCGGGTTTTACGGACTTCTCGGCCTGGTCTCGCTCAGCCTGGCGGGCTACATGGATTTTGCCGATGCTACCCACAGCTTTCACGTCCTCACCGTCATCAACGGTCTCGGCGTCGCCATGTATATTCTGCTGTCCGTCATGATGCCGGCGGGGGAGAAGCAGCTCACCCCTGCCGAACTGGGGACTTTCCCGCTGAGTTACCGCGAGGTACGCCCCGCGCTCGCGTGGTCCCTGTTTCTCACCACCCGCTCCATCATTGCGACCCTCTTCACTGTCATCTTCGCCGTGGGCGGCGCGGTCTTTCTCACCACGCACGGCCGTCCCCTGCTCGCGGCCGCGTTCGTAGTCTCCATGGCGTTCTCGCTCGCGCTCACAGTCTTTGCCGCAGACCTCGTGGGCGCCCTCGGCTCGGCCGCGCTGAGCAAGGACAAGGCGAACCTCGTCATGGGCCTGGGCGGCGTGGCGCTCCTCTTCATCTTCACGAACCTGCAGGGCATCCTGAACAACATCGTGCCGCTGGGCACCGTGGGCGGGGTCCTCGCCTGGACGCCGCTGTCCGCGCTCACCGGATGGGTGGCCTCGCTGGCCGACGGTGCCCTCGCCCCGGCGCTGGCGCAGCTGCTCATCGGCCTGGTGACCCTCGCCCTCCTCGCCTGGGGCTGGGACCTCACCGCGCGCCAAACCTTCGAAAGCCCCGTCCACGGCAACGCCCCGAGCGCCGCCCCACGCGCCGAGGGTGTCACGGCCCTTTCGCTCGGCGGTCTGGCCTACCGCAGCCCCGCGTGGATGGAGTACTCTCGTTCCCTGCGCTACTTCTTCCGCGACTCGCGGCTCACCATGACGCTCGTCATGCTGCCCGTCTTCCTCGCCTTCGCCTTGTACCAGCTCTGGCGCGGCGAGGAGGTCCTCGGGTACTTCTTCGTGGGCTACCTGGGTGTTCTCGGCGGCATCGTGGCCATCAACGACTGTGGTTACGACGGACCTTCCCTGTGGGTGAAGATGCTCGCCCCCGTGCGCGCCTCGGTCCTCTTCCGCGCGCGGCACTGGGCGCACCTCACAACCACCGCCGTGGTCATCGCGCTCGGCGCGGTCGTCCTTCTCCTCCTGGCACCGGACCGCGCCTTCGCCGCCTGCATAGCAGCCCTTGCCGTGGGCATGGTGCTCTCCTCCGGCAGCTTCGCCGCGCTGCTCTCCGCGTTCAACCCGTATCCCGTCTCTCCGCCCGGCACCAACCCATGGACGGATAAGTCCGGATACTCCGCCGGTGCCTTCATCGCTGCAATCGTGTGCTTCTTCTTCGGTTGGCTACCCGCCGCTCCGGGCATCATCATGGTGATCCTCGGCGCCGACTCCGGTCTCAAGTTCGCTGGCGCCGCCGTCGGACTCGTCGTCCCCGCCGCCATCTACGTCCTTGCGCTGTGGCTGGCCTCCCGCCGCGTCGACGCTCAGATGCCGGAGATCTATGCGAAGGTGCGCACGTACGTGTCGTGATAGCGCAATGGCGAATAACCTTCGGCTGAAGGTGAAAATCCAGAATAGAAGTTCTTGCGATGGCCAAGGTGGACCACCACGACGCGCAATTTCTTGACTCCCCAGGACTTGACCTCAATGCACCTCATGTGCACGTCGTGGGGAGAGGGGGCGGTCACGCAGAGTACGTAGCGCGAAAACAACGAAAGCCTCCGCACCAGGCGGAGGCTTAAAGCCGTGAGAAGCAGCAGCGCTTAGTGAGCGGCGTGCTTGCCCTCGGTAACGGCGCGCAGGTGGGTTACGCGGGCCGGGTCGATGTTGAGGGCACGAAGCTCATCATCGGTCAGCTCGGCGTAGGTGTGGCCCAGGGTCTTCTGTTCGTATGCCCACTCCGGCTCGGCGTGGCCGAGCGGCTGGTTGCGGGCGGTAAGGGTTCGCACGTTGGCGAGCTTCGGCTGGAAGAGGTGGATGAGCAGCAGAAGCGCAATAACGACAGCCAAAAGAATAAGGAAGATGGTCTCCACGTGGCCCTTGTGGTTACCGAAGTTGAACATCAAGAGCATGAAGACGGAGAACCAACCGGCAATCTGGATGCCGCTGCGCGGGGTCTTGGACCAGCCGAACGCTGCAGACGGGACGTCGTCGGTGGAAACGCCGTTGTAGACCTCAGAGGTCACTTTGTGGGAAGACACTTGTTCTCCTTCGCGTGTACGTGCCTATTTGTCCCCAATAGAATAGTCCATGGCCCGCCGGAACGTGGCACTTACCCCCGAGATTTCGAGCTCCACGCGAGGAAGTAAACTACGTCACACCCGCGTGGGTGGAGGGGCGTCCCGAGCGACCTACTACAGTAGGGGCTCGTGACTCATCCCGACATTGCAGCGCAGCATGCGCCAGAGACTGCACAACGCGTCCTTATCCTCGGCTCCACAGGTTCCATTGGCACCCAGGCTTTGGAAGTCATCGCGGATAATCCCGATAAGTTTGTCGTCGTCGGCATCGCTGCTGGCGGCGGACACCCGGACCTCGTCATCGATCAGGCGAAGGCCCTCAACCTTTCGGCTAACCACGTCGCCGTCGCCAACACGCACGCCGCGGATAAGGTGAGCGCGGCTCTTGGCGGCGCGGTCCTCGAGGGGCCAGACGCCGCGGAGCGGCTCACCCGTGAGGTGGAAGCCGACACGGTCCTCAACGGACTCGTGGGCTCCATGGGGCTTGCAGCCACCCTCGCGACCATCGAGATGGGGGAGTACCTCGCCCTCGCCAACAAGGAATCCCTCGTCGCCGGCGGAAAGCTGGCCATCAACCTGGCCAAGCCGGGCCAGATTATTCCGGTGGACTCGGAGCACTCCGCCATGGCGCAGTGCCTGCGCTCCGGCGAGCGTGGCGAACTCGACAAGCTGGTGCTGACGGCATCGGGAGGCCCCTTCCGTGGCTGGACCCGCGAGCAGATGTGGGACGTCACGCCTGAGCAGGCCGCGAAGCACCCCACGTGGTCCATGGGGCAGATGAATACGCTGAACTCCGCGACGATGATCAATAAGGGCCTGGAGCTCATCGAGGCCACCCTGCTCTTCGACATCGAGCCCGAGCGCATTGACGTCACCGTCCACCCGCAGTCCATCATTCATTCCATGGCGACGTTTGTGGACGGCGCCACCATCGCGCAGGCCTCTCCGCCGTCGATGAAGCTTCCCATTTCCCACGCGCTCTACTGGCCGCGACGTGTGCCGGACGCGCAACCGCAGCTCGACTTCAGCCAGGTTTTGGACTGGCACTTTGAGCCGCTTGACGATGCCGCCTTCCCGGCCGTCCAGCTCGCCCGCGAGGCCGCACAAAACAGCTCAGGCGTGGTCTACAACGCGGCGAACGAGCAGGCCGCCGCCGCCTTCCTTGCTGGTCGCATCCACTTCCCAGAGATAGTGGACACAGTCGCGCACGTGATGGGCCAGTATTCTCAGTTGGCTGGTGTACTCTCTAGCGTCGATGACATCCTCGCCGTGGAGCGCGAGGCGCGCGCCAAGGCGGACGCGCGAATTGAACAGATCGCACGCTAGGACACTTCACCTATGGCCTATATTCTGGGCATTCTTCTCTTCGCCCTAGGCATCGGCATCACCATCGCCCTGCACGAGGCGGGCCATATGCTCACCGCCCGTTCGTTTGGCATGTGGGTACGCCGCTACTACATCGGTTTCGGCCCCAAGATATGGGCGAAGAAGAAAGGCCGCACCGAGTACGGATTCGCGGCCCTGCCCGTGGGCGGCTTTTGCGACATCGCGGGCATGACCGCCAACGACGAATTCCTCACCGACGAGGAAGAGCCGTATGCGATGTACAAGAAGCCAGCCTGGCAGCGCGTCCTCGTCATGGCCGCCGGCATCCTCGTCAACATCGTGCTGGGCTTCTCTATTCTTTTCTGCGTCGCCGTGACCACAGGCCTGCCCGACGTCCACGCGGACGTGCGTCCCAAAGTCGGCGAGGTGGTGTGCTCCGCCGACCAGATCGACGAAAGCACCTACGAAGACTGCACCGGCACCGGTCCTGCCGGCGCGGCCGGCGTTGAGCCCGGCGATATCATCGTCGCCCTCGACGGTGAGGAGCTTGCGGACTTCAACGCACTGCGCGAGGCGGTCATCGCCAAGCCGGGGGAGACCGTCACGCTCACCGTCGAACGCGACGGCCAGCCCCGCGACTTTGAAGTCCACCTCGACACCGTCAAGCGTCTCACCACGGACGGGCAGACGGTCGAGGCCGGCTCCATCGGTCTCACCAACGCGCCGCTCGATATCGTCAAGAAATACAATGCCGCCACCGCTGTCCCGGCGACCGCGGATTACTCGTGGTACCTGGCCAAGTCCGCCGTCGACGCCATCATCCACATGCCGGAGAAGGTCCCCGGCATCGTCGCGTCCATCTTCGGCCACAACCGCGCCGATGATTCGCCCATGTCCGTCGTCGGTGCCTCCCGCGTGGGCGGCGAGCTCGTGGAGAATAGCCTGTGGTCCTCCTTCTTCATGATGCTGGCCTCGCTCAACTACTTCCTTGCGCTGTTTAACCTCATCCCGTTGCCGCCCTTCGACGGCGGCCACATTGCGGTGATCGCGTACGAGAAAATCCGCGACGCCCTGCGCCGCGCCCGCGGCCTGGCAGCCAAGGGTCCGGCCGACTACACGCGCCTCATGCCGGTCACCTACGTCATGGCGGCCATTCTCATGACCTTCGGCGCGCTCGTCATCATCGCGGATGTGGTGAACCCGATTCGTCTCTTTGGCTAAACGCCACGTGGTGTAGGACGTGTCACTGACTGCACCGATGGTGAAACTCAGAACCTCCAGCTCTGCCCATTTGCCATAGTCATTAGACTGTATGGATAGCGTAGAGTGGTTTGCATCTAAACCCCCGTGTACCCATCTTTTTTCCAGTAAATAGGAGAACGTATGTCAACCCCCATCGGACTCGGAATGCCGGACGGACCTGCCCCGACTTTGGCGCCGCGTCGTAAAACGCGTCAGCTCTTCGTCGGCCCCGTGGGCGTTGGCTCCGAGCACCCGATCTCGGTGCAGTCGATGACGACCACCAAGACTCATGACGTCAATGCGACCCTCCAGCAGATCGCTCAGCTCACGGCTTCCGGCTGTGATATCGTGCGCGTCGCCTGCCCGAAGACCGTGGACGCGGACGCTCTGCCTGCCATCGCGAAGAAGTCGCCCATCCCGGTCATTGCGGACATCCACTTCCAGCCGAAGTACATCTTCCAGGCTATCGACGCTGGCTGCGCTGCTATCCGCGTTAACCCGGGCAACATCAAGGAGTTCGACGGCCGCGTTAAGGAGGTCGCTAAGGCGGCTTCTGACGCTGGTATCCCGATCCGCATCGGCGTCAACGGTGGCTCCCTGGACAAGCGCCTGCTCGAAAAGTACGGCAAGGCCACCCCGGAGGCCCTCGTCGAGTCCGCCATCTGGGAGGCTGGCCTGTTCGAGGAGCACGGCTTTGGCGATCTGGCCATCTCCGTCAAGCACTCGGATCCGGTCCTCATGGTCGAGGCCTACCGCCAGCTCGCAGAGAAGACGGACTACCCGCTCCACCTCGGCGTGACCGAGGCTGGCCCGAAGTTCATGGGCACCATCAAGTCCTCCGTCGCCTTCGGCGCTCTGCTCTCGCAGGGCATCGGCGACACCATCCGCGTCTCCCTGTCCGCAGACCCGGTCGAGGAGATTAAGGTCGGTGACCAGATCCTGCAGTCGCTCAACCTGCGCCCGCGCAAGCTGGAGATCGTCTCTTGCCCGTCCTGCGGCCGCGCCCAGGTCGACGTGTACAAGCTCGCCGAGGAAGTCACCGCTGGCCTCGAGGGCATGGAGTTCCCCATCCGCGTGGCCGTCATGGGCTGCGTCGTCAACGGTCCGGGCGAGGCCCGCGACGCTGACCTTGGTGTTGCTTCTGGCAACGGCAAGGGCCAGATCTTCGTCAAGGGCGAAGTGGTCAAGACCGTACCTGAGTCCCAGATTGTGGAAACCCTCATCGAAGAAGCCATGCGCATTGCCGATGAGCAGGGCCTTGAGGCTGTCGAAGGCGCCAAGGCCGAGGTTCGCGTTACCCGCTAAACCGCGCGCCTAACCCGCGTTGTGCCGCCGTCCCAGTAGTGTTGAAAGACATGAAACGGACGTCGGCTTTTCTTTGCGTAGCGGGGATTATGGGCACCTCGCTGGCTGCGTGTACGCCCAAACCGGTCGCGGCGGATCCGGTCGCTGAGGACTTCATTGCGGCGCTTGAAAACCACGACGTCGACGCACTCAAAAGCGTCGTCGACGACCCTGACATTGCCGCGGAACAGTACGGGGAAACGTACTCCGGCCTCCAAGCCGAGGGCCTCGACGTTGAGCTCACCTCTATCGACCAACAAGACTCCGTCGCTACCGCCAACTACTCCGTGACGTGGGACCTGCCCAAGGACCGCGAACTCACCTACGACGCCAAGGCCGTACTCACCAAGGTCGATAAAACGTGGACCGTTAATTGGGAATCCACGGCGCTGCACCCCAAGCTCGGCGCCCACCAGCACCTCGAGCTGCGCCCCGTTGTCGCCGACCGAGCCTCCGTCGTGAGTTCCGACGGCGTCGAGCTTATGAGCCCGGGCGTTCAATACCGCCTTCTCGTCGACACCTCCTCCGGCGATATGCGCGCGCTCGCGGGCCAGCTCGCGCCCCTCGTCAACCAGGACGCGGGCGAGCTCGCCACGAACCTTGAAGAGGCAGGGGAGACCTACTCCGTGGGTCTCTACAACGAGGGAGACCGCAACGCCATCCAAGGCGCAAACCTTCCCGGAGTCCGCTTCAATGAAGAGCCGGCGCTCATCACCAAAGAGACGGGCTTTGCCACCGACATCATGTCCCGTGTGCGTTCCATCGTCGCGGACAAGCTGGACGGCACGAATGGCTGGCGCATCGCCGTCGTTAACGAGAACGGCGCTTCACTCAGCGACGTCGAATTCCACGACGCCACCCCGTCGCCCGCCATCCGCGTGGGTATTGATTACAACGTCCAGCGCGCCGCGGAGCAAGCCGTGGATCTCCGCGCGGACTCCGAGGCCATGCTTGTCGCCATGCGTCCCTCCACCGGCGAAATTCTTGCCGTCGCGCAGACCGATGCCGCCGATAAGAAAGGGGACCTGGCCCTGTCCGGTCAGTTCCCGCCCGGCTCCGTGTTCAAGATCATCACCGCCTCCGCCGGCGTGGATAAGCAAGGCCTCAACTCCGGCTCTATCGTCCCGTGCCCCGGCACGATGGAGCTCTACGGGCGCACCGTCACGAACGACAACGGCTTCTCCCTGGGCAGCGTTCCGCTCGAAGAAGCCTTTGCGCAGTCCTGCAATACGACCTTCGCGAACATCTCGACCGACCTCGGTGAGGGCGAACTCAAGGAGGAAGGCTCCCGCTTCGGTCTGGGCCTCGACTACGACATTCCTGGATTGACCACGATTACCGGCTCCATCCCCGAGGGCGAGACTCCACTGGAGCGCACCGAAGCCGGCTACGGCCAGGGCGCGGACCTCGTGAGCCCCTTCGGCATGGTTCTGGCTTCGTCCACCGTCGCCGCAGGCGTGCGTCCCACTCCGACCCTCATCGCGGGGCAGAAGACGACCGCCTCGGAGAACCCCGATGGCCCGTCACCCGTCGTCATCGACAACCTTCGCACCCTCATGCGCGCCACGGTCACGTCCGGTACCGCACGCGGCATGGGCGCTGGCGGCACCATCTATGGCAAGACCGGTGAGGCCGAAATCAACGGCGGTTCCCACGCGTGGTTCACCGGCTTCCGCGATGATGACATTGCCTTTGCCACCCTCGTCGTCCTCGGCGGCGGTTCCGAGACCTCCGTCGCCATCACGGACAGCTTCTTCAAGCGTCTTGACGAACTGCGCACTCAGCAGGACCCCGAGCAGGTCGCCACCGGCGGCGCCGAGTAGCTTGCCGATGCCCCTCATCGCCGCCGCCCAGCCCGACCGCCGGGGTGACAGGGTGGGGGACTACCATAGACGGCATGAGCAATCGCGCAAAACTTACCCCAGGAAAGCCCACCCCCGTTCGCACCGTCCCTGACTCTATCGAGCGTCCCGAGTACGTGTGGAAGGACTCGGTCCAAGAAAACATCGGCGAACCTTTCGTTCAGACCCCTGAGGTCATCGAGGCCATGCGCGAGTCGTCCAAGATTGCCGCCAACGCCCTCAAAGAAGCGGGCAAGGCTGTCGCCCCCGGCGTGACCACCGACGAGATCGACCGCATTGCGCACGAGTACATGTGCGACCATGGTGCTTACCCGTCGACCCTGGGCTACATGAACTTCCCGAAGTCCTGCTGCGTCTCCTTGAATGAGATCGTGTGCCACGGCATTCCGGACACGACCGTCATCGAGGACGGCGACATCGTCAACATTGACGTCACCGCCTACAAGAACGGCGTCCACGGCGACACCAACGCCACCTTCCTCGCTGGCAACGTCTCCGAAGAGCACCGGCTGCTTGTCGAACGCACCAAGGAAGCTATGATGCGCGGCATCAAGGTCGCCAAGGCTGGTCGCGAGATTAACGTCATCGGCCGCGTTATCGAGTCCTACGCACACCGCTTCGGCTACAACGTCGTTACCGACTTCACCGGCCACGGTGTGGGGCCCACGTTCCACAACGGCCTCGTTGTCCTGCATTACGACTCCATGGCCTACCGAAACGTACTGGAGCCGGGCATGACGCTCACCATCGAGCCGATGATTAACCTCGGAGGCCTCGACTACGAGATCTGGGATAACGACTGGACCGTCCAGAACAAGGACGGAAAGTTCACCGCTCAGTTCGAGCACACCCTCGTCATCCAGGAAGAGGGCGAGCCGGAAATCCTCACTCTTCCCGACGAAGACTAATCGAAACAGTCGCTCAACGAACCTCATAGCGACTCACAGAGCGAACAGAAGCGCCCGTCCCACCACTGTGCGGTGGAACGGGCGCTTCTCTGTGCCTACTGTTCATCCCTACGCCTTAAGCTCAGTCCTATTTGAGAGATGAAAAAGCGCCCCGCAGTGCGGAGCGCTTGAAGGCGTGAAGGTTCTACATTAGAACTTCAGCTGACCGTTCATTGCCTGAGCAACGTAGTCAGGGATAACGCCGTTGTACACAGCGAAGTTGTAGGTTGCGACGGCAACGGAGACAGCAGCAGCGGCAACACCGACGTAGGTGGTGTCGCGCCACAGCTGAGCCCACTGCGGGTTCTTATCGTCGTCGACGGAAGAGCCGAGCAGGTCGCGGCCGTTGGCAGGGGTGTCTTTGTCGGTAGCATCGCCAGCCTTGGAGGACAGCGAACCCTCGCCCTCGGAGGAAGCGCCCTTAGCGGCAGCAGACAGAGCGCCGGTGTTCTCGGTCTCGGCAGCGGTAGCAGCGGAAACGCCGCCGAAAGCGACGGTGGTGGCGGTTGCAAGAGCAACGGCGGCAGTGCGGAAGTTACGCATTGAAGTGAATACCTTTCAAAAAGATTTTGGTAGGGGCTGTAAGGCCGTTACTAGAACTTGATGGGGCCGAACTTGATGAAGTTCAGGGCCGGACCGACGAGGCCACCGATGACGGTGACGACGGCGGAAGCGATTCCGATGCCGTACAGAGCCTGTGCCCAAGCCGGCTGGGACGAAACGTCGGCGTCCTGGCCGAAGATTTTACGGCCATCGGCGTTCGTGTCGGCGTCCAGAGCGTCGCCGATCTTGGAGGAGCCACCCTTGTTCTCGGTCTGGTTGGAGGAGGTGGTGTTCTGGTCAGAAGGAGCCTCAGCCGCAGTGGCGATGGAAGCGCCGGAGAAAGCGACGGCGAGGGCGGTTGCGCCAGCGATGGCGGCCTTGCGAATACGCATATCAAAAATCCTTAAGAGTTGTCTGTGCGCGGCTTCCGGGGGAAGGAAACCCATGTGTGAATCTCACGAAGAGATTCTCGAGCATCTCGAGTCCGATTACGGAAATGTAACGGACGGTCGATGTTGCGCTAGCAAGTATAGAGCATTACGCACAGCAAAGGGGCATGGGGGTAACAATTCGCCTACAGGTAGATAAATATTTACTGCGTTAGCCCCATTTATCTGCCTGAATGAAATTTGGGTGAATCAAGACAAAAAGAAGACCCGCACAATGTGCGGGTCTTCATCCAGACGTCTTCGTCTAAGCGAGTGGCTTAGCGGTTGAAGATCGGGTCAAGGATGTGGTTCGGCAGGATGTGGTTGTACACAGCGAAGTTGTAGGCAGCGATCAGGGCGCCAGCAATGGTGGTGCCGATGAGGGCGTAGGTGCCGTCGCGCCAGATCTTGGACCACTGCGGGTTAGCCTCGTCATTAACCTCTTTGCCGAAGAGGTCAGTACCCTTGGCTTTTACCTTGTTGTCGGTGACAGCGCCAACCTTAGAGGACCCAGTCGGGTAGTTCTCGTCCTTGGAGGAGAGAGCATCAAAAATCTCGGAGGCGGTAGCGTCCTTGGTGACGTCCTGGTTCTCGGTGATGGTCTCGTTGTTGGCCGGCTTCTCGCCCGTCTCAGCGGAAGCGATAGCGGTGCCGCCGAAAGCGACGGTGACGGCGGTGGCAGCAGCAACGGCTGCGGTGCGGAAGTTACGCATTGTGTGTTTTACCTTTCGAAAGTGGTGTGAGCCGGTGAGCTGCGTTTAGCGGGAGAAGGGACCGAACTGAACGAAGTTAGCCAGCGGGCCGACAACCATGCCGATGAGGGTGGCAATAGCGGTGGCGATGGTGGTGCCGTACAGGACCTTGGCCCACTTCGGCTGCTCAGACAGGTCCTTGGAGGAGCCGAAGATCTTCTGGCCGTCAGCTTCCTTGTCGCCCTCGAGCTTCAGGCCGGTGTTGATCTTGGAGGAGAGGGAAGCGCCCTTTGCGGCATCCTTCTCGTCCGGGGTGGACTCACCCTTGTTGTCCGAGGTGGAGGAGCCGTTAGCGGTGGAGGACTGCTCCTGCTTCGGAGCGGCGGTGTCCTCAGCGGAAGCAACGGTGGTGCCGCCGAAAGCGACTGCGAGAGCGGTTGCGCCGGCGATGGCTGCATTGCGGATACGCATATCAAATGTCCTTAAATGTCGTACTTGCAAGGCTTCCAGGTGGAAACCTAAGTGTTATTGGATTCCCAGGGGAATTCCAGAAACACGCGGTCGCCGGTGTTACGGCTTGAGCCGGTGTCATTGGGGAACTCTAGCTGTTCGATTCTGAATATGCACGTCGGGCGGCGCGTTTAAGTGCCTGTTAAGCAAAAATCCACCCCATAATCCTGTCAAGTTCATGGCAGCGACGTTCTCTAAATCCCAAGGTTAGGTAACGAATGTTACTCATGTGACTAGGCAAGAGGGGGTGGGGGTGATTTATGTCACGTAACGCTAATTAGGCAAATTCGAGGCTTAAAATCGCGTTCTCGGTCACCTCGGCAAGGGCCGGATGGATCCAGTACTGGTTACGCGCGAAGTCGCGAAGATCGAGGTCATATGTCATCACAGTAATCATTTGCTGGATGAGCGTGGATGCCTGAGGGCCGAAGTAGTGCGCGCCAAGGAGTTTGCCGGTGGTGCGTTCTGCGATGAGCTTCACAATTCCGGTGTGGTCCTCCATTGCCCAGCCGTAGGCAACGTCGCCGTAGTTCTGGACCTTGACGGTGACGTCGTAGCCAGCCTCGCGAGCCTGAGCCTCGGTCATGCCTACGGTGGCGATTTGCGGGTGAGTGAAGATTGCAGACGGGACGTGCTCGTGCGGCATCGGGCGAAGGTCGTCGTGGTGCAGGAGGTTGTGCGAGATGGCACGGGTCTCAGCGTTAGCGACGTGCTTGAGCATATAAGGCGACGAGACGTCGCCCAGGGCCCACACGCCCTCGGCGGTAGTGCGTCCGTACTCGTCGACCTTGATGCGACCGTCCTCGTGCATTTCAATGCCGGCGGTGTCCACGTCCATGAGATCGCCGTTGGGGGTGCGACCGGTGGCGACGAGGATGGCGTCGGCCTCAACGGTCTCGCCGTTGTCGAGGGTGAGCTTGACGCCGTTCTCGGTTTGTTCGAGGAGAGTGCCGTTGCCGATGCGGATATCGAAGCGCTCCCGGGCGATGGCGTTGAAACGGGTGACAAGGTCTTCATCGAGGAAGCGCAAGAGCTTTTCTGAGCGGTTGACGATGGTGACCTTGGTGCCCAGGCCGTCGAAGACGTGGGCAAACTCCATCGCGATGTAGCCGCCGCCGACGATGATGAGGCTCTTTGGCTGTGTGGGCATGCGCATGACATCTTCGTTGGTGTAGAACTTCACGCCAGAGTTGCGGTAGACCGGCGGAATGGTGGGGCGAGAGCCCGCGGCGATGACGATCTGGTCGCCGGTGATGACTTCGCCGCCGACCTCGATGGTCTTCGGGCCGACGAAACGGGCGTGCTGGTCATAGACCGTGATGTTCGGGGTCTCGTCGCCGCGGCGGTAGGCTTCGCCGCCCTGCGCGATGCGGTCGATGCGGTTGGTAAAGACGCGGTCAACGATGGAGTCCCAGTCCACGCTATTGACCTGAGCATCGAGTCCGAGACGACCTGCCTCGCGTGCAGCAAGGGCGACGTCTGCGGCATAGACATACATCTTGGTGGGGATGCAGCCGACGTTGAGGCAGGTACCGCCGAACGTGCCTTCCTCGATAATGGCGATGGAGACATCGTCGTACTCCGGGGTGGGGATGGAATTTCCCGAGCCCGTACCGATGATGATGAGGTCGTAATGCGCCGACGGAGTTGCGGGGGAGCTGGTATTCGAGGTGTTCAATGTATTCTCCTTTAATATATATAGGAATAAGTTGTGTATTTTACCTAAGCCTGCTGGCCGGATTCGCGGAAGTAACTATGTGACCGCTGAACGGCAATGGAGACTGTCGCTGCTGTTACGTGGCGTGCATATTCGCGGAAACAGCCCAGACTACATCTTTATTTCTGATTGGGTTGTGCCGGATGCGGACGTCGGCGATGGATGGCTAGTGACTGGGCGTCGGCTCGGCCGGGAGATGGGTGGCGAGCCAATCATCGACCGTGCGGAAGACTTCGGGACGGATTTCGGGGCGGGAGGCGAAAGCCTCGTGGCGTGCGCCATGGATGGGACGCAGCGTGCACTCCTTGCCGAGGGTGGGTGCCCAGTGCATGGTTTGGGTGACGTCGACGACGCAGTCGACGTAGTTGATTTCCTCCGAGTAGGGCTTGCCCAGGATGGAGCGAGTCGAGCAGATAGTGAGGTAGGGAACGCCTACGTCGACGCCGCGGTGCAGCTTTGCAAAGCCACCGAAGATGGCGCGCAGCCAGCCTACGTACTTGCGGTGACCGCCCAGCGGCTTGAGGGTGAGGTCGTAGTCCCACTCGCCATACTTGCTGGCATGCATGGAATCGCCGAAGGCTGTGAGGTTACCGCCGGGGAAGGCGAGCATCGGAAAGCGTTTGCCAGCGCGGTCGATGACAGGGGAGAGCGCCTTGACCACCGGGCGGGGCACGCTCATCATGTCGAGCCAGGGACCGTTGAGGATAAGACCAGGAACCTGCTCAGGGTGTTCGGCGTCGAGCCACAGCGCGCAAATGAGCCCACCCGTGGAGTGACCCATGGGGACGACGCGGGAGTTAGGGATGGCCGCGAGAGCGGCATCAAGATCCTGGTAATAGAGCGTGAGATCCGAAATGTAGTGCCAGGTGTGGCCCTCGCGGCGCGAGCGGCCACACTTGCGGAGGTCGACGGCATAGAAAGCGTAGCCCAGCTCCTGATAATGCTGCGCGACATGAGCATCAAAGAAATAGTCCGTCATGCCGTGGACCCAAAGGAGGGCAGGGCGCTGCGAGAAATCGGGGGTGTCACGCTTGTAGGCGACGAGGGTGGCGGAGACATCGCCTTGGCCGTCAGGGTCCGGCCCCAGCGGAAGCGTTGCCTGGGTGAAGTCGGGGCCCAGCATATCCTCGGTCCAATGAAGTTCAGTGCTCATGTGGACCAGCTTATCCATAGCCGAGTGGGGCCGCTTGAGGGTACGCCGTGAGCTGGAGAGCACGAACGGGGGTAGGGAATGGTGCGCAAAATGGGCAGTACGTGCGTTCTGCTGGGCTGATATTTGTGCGAGTGGGTAAAGGCGTAAGGTTGATAAGTAATGCGTTGAGTGCTTGCGCCGCGGATGTGACTGAGGTCTTTGGTGGGCTTGGGTAGTCGCGAGGAGACTGCCTTTACATGCGTACACCGCAGGTTGATCGGAGAGCTTAGGTCCTGCACGCGGCGCGGTATGAGCGCACAGCTTTATAAGACGTGCACGATCAAGCGAAAGTCAAAGAGGTTTAACACCGTGTCCTCCGCAAAGAAGACCGCACAGGTCACTGAAGAAGTTGATGTAGCCCTCGTCGGCGGCGGCATCATGTCCGCTACCCTCGGCGCCATGCTCCGTGAGCTAGAGCCGAGCTGGACGCAGATGGTGTTCGAGCGCCTCGACGGTCCGGCTCTGGAGTCCTCCTCTCCGTGGAACAACGCCGGTACCGGCCACTCCGCGCTCTGCGAGCTCAACTACACCCCGGAGAAGAACGGCCGCATTGACGCGACCAAGGCCTTCGGCGTCAACGAGAAGTTCCAGGTTTCCCGCCAGTTCTGGGCACACCAGCTCAACAACGGCATCCTCACGGATCCCAAGGCCTTCATCAACCAGGTTCCGCACGTGTCCTTCGCTCAGGGCTCCATTCAGGTCGATTACCTGAAGCGCCGCTACGAGCTGCTCAAGGACAACCACATGTTCCCGGGCCTGGAGTTCTCCGACGATGACGCAGTCTTCCAGGAGAAGCTGCCGCTCATGTCAAAGGGCCGCGACTTCAACTCTAAGAAGGTCGCCATCTCCTGGACCGATGCCGGTACCGACGTGAACTTCGGTGCCCTGGCGAAGCAGTTCTTTACTGCTGCCAAGGCATCCGGCACCGAAATCCGCTACGGTTCCGAGGTCATCGACATCAAGCGCGATGGTGCGAACTGGAAGGTGTACGCCAAGAACGTGCACACCGGTGATTACTCCGTCATCCGTGCGAAGTTCGTCTTCGTCGGCGCAGGCGGCTACGCCCTCGACCTGCTGCGCAAGGCAGGCGTCAAGGAAGTTGCTGGCTACGCTGGCTTCCCGGTCTCTGGTCTGTGGCTGCGCGCCAAGAACTCGGAGCTCATCTCCCAGCACCAGGCCAAGGTCTACGGCAAGGCTGCTGTGGGCGCTCCGCCGATGTCCGTGCCGCACCTCGACACCCGCGTCATCGACGGCGAGAAGGGCCTGCTGTTCGGTCCGTACGGTGGTTGGTCGCCGAAGTTCCTGAAGAAGGGTTCCTACCTCGACCTGTTCAAGTCCATACGTCCGGACAACATCCCGTCCTACCTCGGCGTTGCCGCCCAGGAGTTCGGCCTTACCAAGTACCTGGTTTCCGAGGTCCTCAAGGACTTCGAGCAGCGCGTTGAGACCCTTAAGGAGTACGTCCCGTCTGCAGACTCGGCTGACTGGGAGACCGTCATCGCTGGCCAGCGCGTCCAGGTCATCAAGCCGGCCGCTGCACCGCGCTTCGGTTCCCTCGAGTTCGGCACGACGCTCATCAACAACCCGGAGGGCAACATCGCCGGCCTGCTCGGCGCTTCCCCGGGAGCTTCCATCGCCCCGGCCGTCATGGTCGAACTCATCGAGCGTTGCTTCGGTGAGCACATGATCCAGTGGGGCCCGAAGCTGCAGGAGATGATCCCGTCCTACGGTGAGACGCTCGCCAAGAACGTCAAGCTTTACGACGAGATGTGGGAGTACACCCAGAAGACCCTCAAGCTCGAGCAGTAAATCCTCGCGCTGGATACACGGCCCTTTTCGCTTCGGCGAGGGGGCCGTTGGTCATTTTTCTTCACCCCGCCTGGTCCCGCGAGTCGCGTCCGCAGATGCTTGAGCGCACCGGCGCGCTTCCCGATGCCGTCGTGGCCTGCGCCGGAGGCGGCTCCAACGCCATTGGCACCTTCGCCGAGTACCTGCTCGGCATGGAGGACGGCGAGCAGTATGCAGGCAACGACAATGTCCGCCTCATCGGTGTCGAGCCGGCAGGCGAGGGCCTTGACACGGACAAGCACGGCGCGCCGCTCAACAAGGGTGTGGTGGGCATCCTGCACGGATCTTGCTCGTATGCGTTGCTCAAGGACGGCGAGATCCTGCATCCGCATTCGGTGTCTGCGGGCCTGGACTACCCGGGTATCGGCCCGGAACACTCCTACCTCAAGGACACCGGCCGCGCGGCGTACCCGGCCGTCACGGACGCGGAGGCCCTCGATGCCTTCCGCATGTTCTCACGCTACGAGGGCATCATCCCGGCGCTCGAGTCCTCGCACGCGCTGGCGTATACTCTCAAGCTCGCCCAGCAGTGCGAGGAGACCGGCGAGGAGATGAACATCTTGGTCGCTCTCTCCGGTCGCGGCGATAAGGACGTGGACTACGTCCGCCGTATCCAAGGCGACTTGGCAGCCGAAGACCCGGCCACTCATCCGGTAGTCAATCTCAACATCGAGGGCGTGCTCGCGGAGATGACTGCCGAGTCCAACGCGCGCGAGGGACTCTAAACCGCGGCCGAGCTTTAACCCTCGGTCGGGGAGTGGGCCTCTCCGGTTTCCCAGAGAGCATTGATCGGCACGGCCCAGATATTGTCGCCGAACGGCAGTGTTTTTGTGCCCGTGTAGAGCACAATTCCTGCGATAAATGCGTCACCTACCTTGTCCCTCACCGAACGAAGGTTGCGTACATGCTGGGCACGAACGGTGGTGGTCGTCTTCACTTCGATGGCGACGATCTGGTGGCGGCGGTTTTCCAGGATGAGGTCGACCTCTTCGCCATCGCGATGTCGGTAGTGCATGATATTGAATTTCACCGAAGACCAGGCGCGTTGTTTCGCTAATTCGGTGGCAACGAAATTCTCAACGAGGCCGCCGGTGAGCTGCCCCGCGATGTCGTATTCAAGGCTTTCCACGTCCGTGCCGGTCAGGATGCTCGCGATCGCGGTGTCGTTAAACATCACCTTCTTTCGCCCCGCCACGCGTGACGAGAGGTTGCGTCCCCAGGGATCCAGTTCGTCGATGAGATAGACATCGCGAAGCGTGTCTAAGTACGCGGGGATGCTGCGTGCCGGAACGCCGAGACTGCGACCGGCTTTGGCTGCGACAAACTCCATGGCTGGTTCCGCGGCGAGCAGTCGCAACAATCGCCCCAAACGGTCGGGGTGCTGAACTCGGCGGACCAGGCGTGCATCAAGGTTGGTCACCCTCTCGACATAGGCGTCGAGCCAGGCCTCAGCCAGGGCGGCGGGTGCATTGTGGATCTCCGGGAAGCTGCTCTGCACGACGGTAGTGAGATAGTCACGACGGCTGAGTTCCGGGAGGTCGAGCTGTGGCGACGGATTCTCCGGCAGCTTCCATGCCCATGCTGCAAAATCGTCAGTGATACCGCGTAGCTCGCCTTGGCTGAGTCCGCGCATGGGGATGGTGATGGCTCGTCCTGCGAGGCTTTCCTCGGTCCCGGACAGGCTAAAGAAGTTGGACGACCCAGTCACGACGAAGCGTCCCGGCCGACGGTCAGCGTCGACGGCCGCCTTGATGGCGAGAAAGAGCTTCGGAACGCGTTGGATCTCGTCGATGACGAGGGGCCGGTCGCTGAACTGGCGAATGAATCCGTCAGGATCAGCATCTGCGGCCTCGCGGTACGCCTCAACGTCGAGATTGGCGACGACTGCATCGGTATCTCGTACGAGCTCTTGGGCGAGGGTGCTCTTGCCCGTCTGACGTCCGCCCGAGATAACAGTCACGGGGCTAAAAGCGAGGATTTCCTTCGCCCGGGGCATGATATTGCGTTGGATGACGTAACCGCTCATGAGCTCGTATTTTAGTGCAAAATGCGATTCAAAGTGATAGTCTTCGCCGTTTTGCGACTATTCCTTCGCCGATTCGCGGTACCGCTTTCGCCGTTTTGCGACTATTCCTTCGCCGATTCGCGTAGTTGTTCTCGCCGATTCGCGGTAATAGAGGAAGAAAATCTTATGAGATACGGGGTATCGTCGTGTAGGCGTCGCCGGAGGTTCGGGGACGATACGTGCGTCTTCTGCTGGAGCCCGTTTAGGTTCCGCAGTAGGTGCGGTACATCTCCAGCTGTGCGGGGGCGCTGGGCGCCTCGAACTCGTCGTTCGGCGTGAATGGATGCGTGACGGCATCGAGCAATCGGAGAAACTGGCTCATGTCGGTAGGCGCGTCGCGCAGCGCGGCTTCGACGGCGAGGTTGCGGGGAATAACAACCGGGACGCGTGGTCCGGTCTCCGAGGGCGCGGCGGGGGCTGCCGCGGCGTAGCGCTGCTGCCATTCTGCCAAGGCTCCGGCCGGAACATCGCGGCCGTAGCGGAGTGCGGCGAGAGTCTGCGTGAGGTCGTGACCGGGGAGCGCGGCGAGGAGATCCGTGGTGAACTCGCGGGAGGTCTCCGGTTTGAGACCGAGCGCCTGGGCGAGTTGAGCGTGGTGTTCGGTCTCGAAGGCGTTGTAGAAACCGTTGATGGTCTCCTGCGCGAAGGAGACGGCCTCGTTGGGATCGGCGTCGAAGAGCGGCAGCATGGACTCGGCGAGGCGCGCGAGGTTCCATCCGAGGATGCCGGGCTGGTGGCCGAAGCGGTAGCGGCCCTGCGTGTCGATGGAGGAGTACACCGTGTCGTGATCGAAGGTTTCGACGAAGGCGCAAGGGCCGAAGTCGATGGTCTCGCCGGTAAGCGTCGTGTTATCCGTGTTCATGACGCCGTGGAGGAAGCCGAGGCGCTGCCACGCGGCGACGGTACGGATTTGGGATGCCATGACTGATTCGTAGAGTCCCGTGTAGTCGCCTGCGGCAAGGTCGGGATAGTGGCGCTCGATAGCAACGTTGGCGAGGGCGCGCAGCGTGTCTTCACCGACCATCTGCGCGTAGTGGACCGTGCCCACACGGATATGGCTGGCGGCGACGCGCACGATGACGCCGGCGGGCTCGACCATCTGGCGTTGAATCTTGCGACCGGTGGAGAGTACCGCCAGCGGTCGGGTGGTAGGCACGCCAAGTGCGTGAAGCGCCGAGGAGACGAGGTATTCGCGCAGCATGGAACGCAGCGTGCCGCGGCCGTCCGAGCCCGGACGAGAAAACGGCGTGCGACCGGTGCCTTTGGCGTGGAGATCCCAACGGGCGCCGTCGCCGTCGACGACCTCGCCGAGAAGCAGTGCGCGGCCATCGCCCATGCGGGGATTGAACTGGCCGAATTGGTAGCCCGCGTACGCCATGGCGTAGGACTCTTCGCCGTGGCCGAGGAGAAACTCGATGCCCTCGGGCGAACGCAGCCACTCCGCGTCGAAGCCGAGCTCGGTGGCGAGTTCCTCGTTGAGCAGCACGAGACGGGCGTCGGGATGGCTTTCGCCGCGCGCGGCCGCGACGAGGTCCGGAAGTGCTCTGGCGTAGCTGTGCTCGATGGAGGGGTGCATGGTGCTCCTTAGGATTCCAGCGTGCCGCGCACGCGGATGGCGACTGCGCCGCCGACCCAGATATCGGTGCCGTCGTCATGGATGTGGACGCGGCCGGCGCGACCGAGCTGCGAGCCTTGCGCCGCGACATAGGTATTGGGCACGAGGCCGCGGCCGCGGAGGAACTGCGCGGCGCCGCCGTTGAACGAGCCGGTGACGGGGTCTTCGAATGCGGACGTGAATGCGCGAACCTCATAGGCGGTCTCGCTTCCGGGAGCTTCGAGGCCCACGACGCCGACCTTGACCCCGGGGATGGGGGACGGCTGCAGGGCGCGGACGGAGGCTGCATCGGCAAGCTGGATGAGCCGCCAGCCGGGGCCGTTGTCGACCCAGCCGGAATCGACGACGTCGGCGGGAGTGATGTTAAGGAAGCGGCACGTCTCCTCGAGCTCTTCGGGGCTCAGAGCGCCTTCGCGGCGCAGAGGCGGGGTGGCGAAGGAATAGACGCCGCCCTCCTCGCGCAGGTGGACCAAGCCCACGCCGCATTCCTGGACAAGGGCGCGGCGTGTGCCGGTGAGTTCGCTGAAGACGCGGGCGGTGCCTAGCGTGGGGTGGCCGGCGAAGTCGAACTCCTCTGTGGGAGTGAAAATGCGCACGCGGTAGTCAGCCTCTGGATGGTGGGGCTCGAGCAAGAAGGTGGTCTCTGAAAAATTCGTCCAGTTGGCGATTTTCTGCATCTGCGCGGTGGTGAGCGAATCTGCGCCCGTGATGACGCCCAGGGGGTTACCGCTGAAAGGTGCAGTGGCGAAAACGTCGACCTCAAAATACTCGTGCTGCATGGGACACCAGTGTAGAGGCGCGATAGTCTAAACGGTATGACCCAGTCCCTCTACAGCCGCCCCGAGCCCATTCTGCGCATGGCGGACGGCACCGTCAAACAACTCAATCCCTTCTCCGGCACCGAGGTATGGACCGTGCCGGGCCGTGGAAACCGGCCTTTCTCGACGCCTGCGTCTGCCGTACACGATATTGACGCGCAGGCGCACGTGGCAACGTGTGCGTTTTGTGCGGAGCGCCGGCTGGAGACGCCGCCGGAGAAATCCCGCATTCTGGCTACTGGGGAGATTCTGCGCGGTGCGTCGGCGGGGGCGCTCGATGCGACGGAGCCGCTGTTCCGGCGCGTGCCGAACCTTTTTGAGATTGTCTCCTTCGACTACTGGGAGCAGAACTACGGCTACCAGCTCGACGCGGCGACACAGGCGCGCATGGATGCCTATCTCGCAGATCCGGCGGGGCGCGAGCATGTTCTTCGCACGGTGCGGACGAAGCGCGCGGCCTCCGGACAGCCGGACGCGGACGACGAGGCGTTGCTGGCGCAGTCGCACTGTTTCTTTGGCGGCGGACACGACGTCATCGTGGGACGCAATCACTATGTGCCGGGTGCGACGACGGATGACCGGCTGGCGTCTTCGGGCACGCTTACGCCGGAAGAACACCGGTTGTTCGTGCAGTTTACGGCCGATAGTATGCGCGACCTGTATGAGCACAATCGGTATGCGTCGTATGTCGTTGCGTTCCAGAACTGGTTGGCGCCGGCGGGTGCGTCCTTTGACCACCTGCACAAGCAGCTCGTGGCCATCGATGACCGCGGCATGGCGGCAGGCCATGAGCTCGAGATTCTGCGTGCGCATCCCAACATGTACAACGAGTGGGCCGTGGACTACGCGATGCAGCACAACCTCATCATCGCTGAGAACGACCACGCCGTGCTCTTTGCCGGTTTTGGCCACCGCTATCCGACGCTGGAGATCTACTCCAAGTCCGCGACGTGTGAGCCGTGGCTGCAGTCGAGCGAGGAACGCGACGCGATGAGCGACCTCATCCATGCCGCGCACGTGGCTGTGGGGCCGCAGGTCGCGTGTAACGAGGAGTGGCACCACCGTCCGCCGTCCACCGCGACGCCGGCGCCGTGGCGCGTGATGATCAAGCTGCGCGTGTCCACGCTCGCGGGCTTTGAGGGCGGCACGAAGATTTACATCAATACGATTTCCCCGTGGAATCTGCGGGACCGGATTGTGGATCCGCTCTATAAGGCGCGCGATGAGGGACGCGTGGCGCGGTCTATTCGCATTGCAACGGAATGCGAGCCGCGGCGCAACAGTCTGCGGTACAACCCGCTGCTGTAGCTCGGCATATCTTCGTTGCGCTGTGCGGCCCTCGTTGGTGCGCGGGATGAGTTTAGGTTTAAGGAAGGTGCGTTATCGGCGCAGGTTGCGTGCAAAGAAGTCAGCGACGGCGCGGCCGTAGGAGGTGTCGCCGACGTACTCGGTGAGACCTTCTTCGTTGGCGGGGACGATGAAGTGTTCCTTGCCTTCGACGGCGAAGACTTCAGGGTCCTTGCCCGCGGCGCGGGCGGCGGCGATGAGTTCCTTGGAGTGGCGCGAGGGGACTTGGACGTCGCCTTCGGCGTAGGCGAGCATGAGCTTGGTGTCCGTGTGCTGGACGGCGTGCAGGGCGCTGGCGGTGGTGTACTCGCCGTAGCGCTCGCCGAGTTCTTCGGTGATTCCTTCTTCCACGGCGGTGCGCTGGCTCTCGGTGAGGCCGTAGGCAATCGCGGTATCAGCGAAAATGGAAGGAAAATCGGTATACGAACTCGTGGCGACCACGGCGGCGGGCATGGTGTCCGCGTCGAGATAGTCGAGGCTCGCGAGGGTGACGAAGCCGCCCATGGACGTGCCCCACACACCCAGCGGAAGATCCGGGTGCTCGGAGCGGAGGTAGGTGAGCCCCGCCTTGAGATCCCGGATTTCGCCGAGGCCGCCCTCCTCGTGGTCGCCCTCGGAGCCGGCGATGCCGCGCATCTCCAGCAGCAGCGCGGTGTAGCCCTGGTCCTGGAGAAACTCGCCGAACTCGTGGAGGTGCGTCACACTTGGGCCTTGGAGGCCGGAAAGGATGACAACGCCGCCCTTCGGGTCGGTGTCCGGTGCGAGCTCCCAGGCGTCGAGACCGAGCCCGTCTTCGGTAGTGATGCGGGTGTGGGCGGCCTTCAGCGCAGGGGAAGTGTAGACGTCAATGTCGTGCTGCGGGGCGAAGAGAAAGTGCAGGATGATCCGCGCGGAGAAGTACCCCGCGAGAAGCGCGATGACTACGAGCACCGCGAGGATCGAACTGAGCCACACCAGAGATTTCTTACGCCGTGTCATACCATTAATTTTATTCACTGGATGGTGAAAGCACAGCGCAATGGGGTAAATGGTGACGAGTTTTAGATGACGAGGACGAGCTCGTTTCGACGGGTTTCGGTGGTGAGTCCTGCGGCCTGGGCAAGGGCGGCGACGTCGTCGATGGAGTAGGCCTCCGAGGGTGCGGTCGCGAGCACGCGGGCGAGCTGGCCCTTGTAGTGCTTATTGAAGTGGGAGACTACCTTGCGGGAGCCGTCCTCCTGCACGGACTCGACGCGGGCGGTCACAGCGCCTTGGAGCCGGCCGAGCTGCTGGTACGTGCCGGAGCGCAGGTCGACCACGAGTTCCTCGTCCTGGACCCGTGTGAGCGCGTCCGTGATGAACGAGCCCCAGCGCGACTTCATGGTGCGGCCCTCGAGTTTCGTGCCGCCGGATAGCCGGTAGTGGGGAATGAGATCGCCTGCGCGGACGAGTCCGAAGAGGGCGGAGCCGACGGCGAGGCGGGAGCGGGCGGCATCGGAAAGCGAGGGAGCGTCCAAAGCGTCGTAGAGGACGCCGGTGTAGCGCTCAAGGGCGGGCATGGTGGGGGAGGTAAAGAGCTCCGTGTTGGCGACGGCCTCCCCACGCAGCTTCTGCGAAATCTTGAGGATGCTGAGCGCCTCGTCGGGGTCCAGGGAGCTTAAGACTTCCGCGATTTCGCGGCGCGCCGGGTTAAGTTCCGGGAAGGACAAAGAGTCCAGGTCAAGCGGGGCGCCGGTGCCTCCGGGCGCCTTGGTTTCAGAAGGTGGGAGGACGATGAGCATGCCACTAGCGTAGCGCCCGGCCCAGCGGGGTAAAGTTGGGAACCATGATTACACGCCTTTCTACGCTCTTCCTGCGCACTCTGCGCGAGGATCCGGCCGACGCCGAAGTCACCAGCCACAAGCTCTTGGTCCGCGCGGGGTACGTGCGCCGTGCCGCGCCTGGTGTGTACACCTGGCTGCCGCTGGGTCTGCGCACGCTGCGCAAGATTGAGGATGTTGTCCGCCAGGAGATGAATGCCATCGGCGGCCAGGAAATGCTCTTCCCGGCGCTGCTGCCGCGCGAGCCCTACGAGCTCACGGACCGCTGGACCGAGTACGGGGATAACCTCTTCCGTCTCCAGGACCGCAAGGGCGCAGACATGTTGCTGGGCCCGACGCACGAGGAAATGTTCGCCTTTGCCGTCAAGGACATGTACTCCTCGTACAAGGACTTCCCGGTCACTCTGTACCAGATTCAGACCAAGTACCGCGACGAGGAGCGTCCGCGTGCGGGCATTCTGCGTGGCCGCGAGTTCGTGATGAAGGATTCCTATTCCTTCGACATGACGGATGAGGGCTTGGACGAGTCCTACATGCGTCACCGTCAGGCGTACCAAAACATCTTTAACCGCTTGAAGATCGATTACGCCATCTGCAAGGCGACCTCGGGTGCCATGGGTGGCTCTGCGTCGGAGGAGTTCCTGGCCGTCTCGCCTGCGGGCGAGGATACCTTCGTGCGCGCGACTGATGGCGACTACGCGGCGAACGTCGAGGCCGTTGTCACCCCGGTTCCGGCGGAGGCCCCCATCGAAGGCCAGCCGGAGGTGACCGAGTACACGACCCCGGATGCAGAGACCATCGACACCCTCGTGGACTGGGCGAATGGCGAGGGCATCGAGATCGACGGTCGCGCCGTAACGGGCGCAGACACGCTCAAGTGCATGGTCATCAAGACTGCCGCGCCGGCGGCATCGGAAGAAGAGAAGGAATGGGAGCTCGCTGCGGTTCTCATCCCGGGCGATCGCGCGCTGGACGAGAAGCGCCTCGAGGCGTCGCTGGAGCCGGTCGAGTTTGAGCTGGCGTCGGATGCCGACTTTAAGAAATACCCGTTCCTGGTCAAGGGCTACGTGGGGCCGCGTGCCCTTAATGCCAATGGCGTCAAGGTTTACGCTGACCCGCGCGTGGTCAACGGCTCCTCCTGGATCACGGGCGCGGATGCGAAGAACCGCCACGTGGTGGGGTGCGTGGCTGGCCGTGACTTCACTGTCGACGAGTTCATCGAGGCAGCGGAGATCAAGGAAGGCGACCCGGCTCCGGAGGGCCAGGGCACGCTGACGCTGGAGCGCGGCATCGAGCTGGGCCACATCTTCCAGCTGGGCCGCAAGTACACGAAGGCCTTTGACGTCCAGATCCTCGACGAGAACGGCAAGCGCGCCGTCCCGACCATGGGTTCCTACGGCATCGGCGTCTCCCGCATGATGGCTGTTCTCGCCGAGCAGCGCTCGGACGAGAAGGGCCTCAACTGGCCTATCGATGTGGCGCCGTACCAGGTCCACGTGGTCGTTGCGAACAAGGATCAGGCGGCTCTCGAGGCGGGCGACAAGCTCGTGGCTGACCTGGATGCTTCCGGTATCGAGGTCCTCTTCGACGACCGACCGAAGGTCTCCCCGGGTGTGAAGTTCAAGGACGCCGAGCTGCTGGGCATGCCGTTCATCGCGATCCTGGGCCGCTCCTTCAAGGATGGCATTATTGAGCTGCGTATCCGCGGAGGCGAGACCCTCGAGGTCCCGGCTGCGGAGATTGTGGAGAAGCTCACCTCGCTCGTGCGTGGTTAAGGGTTAACTTCTGAGGCGAGGCGCCCCATCGACGTGTGTCGGTGGGGCGTTCGTGATTGTGGAGGGACAGAAGGGATCTTGTGAGGCTCCCTTTTGTTCGACTGTGTAACGACTATGTAAAAGGAAACCAGAGGAAGTAAACCGAGCGGGTCTGGGAGATGTGTGGTTTACCTTTGGTGGTTTCCTTGTGCGTGCGTCACCACGGTTGGTGGGGCTAGGCTCGAGGTATGAACATCGATTGGAATGAAGCCCGCGCGTTGACGTTCGGTTCGGTCATGCTCACCATGGGCACCCTCCACTTCGTAAAGAAGGAGGAGTTTGAGTCCATCGTGCCGCCGCAGTTGCCGGGCACGGCGCGGTTGTACAACTACGCCTCGGGCGTGTGGGAGTTGGGGACGGGTGCCGCAGTAATCAATAAGAAAACCCGCCCTGTGGGCGGGTGGTCAGCGCTCGGGTTGCTCGCGGCCGTGTGGCCGGCGAACTTCTATCACGCCGCGCGCGATTTGAAGACCGGCGCGGGGTGGGGGAAGAAGGCCTATCACGTGCTGCGCCTTCCGGCGCAGCTGCTCATAATGCGTGCGGCCTATCGGCTCACGCGCTAGCGGCTAGTAGGTCAGCGGGCCGCCGCAGTTGGGCCAGGCGCCAGCGCCCTGGCCAGCGAGGACGCGCTCGGCGATGTCGATCTGCTGGGCCTTGGTGGCCTGGTCTGCGGTGGGCGCGTACTGCTGACCGCCGTAGCCGGCCCACGTGTCGTAGCTGAACTGGACGCCGCCGTAGTAGCCATTGCCCGTGTTGATATTCCAGTTGCCGCCGGACTCGCACGCGGCGACCTGGTCCCAGGCCGCGGTGGAGGCGGCGTGAGCGGCGGGGGCGCCGACGGCGGTAAGCGCTGTGGTAAGCGCTGTGGCGGCACCGAAGGTTGCGAGAGTCTTCGTCATAGAACGCATGGAGTTAGTGCTCCTTTGCATGGTTGAGGTCAGATTCTTGAAAGCAGCGGGAGGAGGGCCTGCCGCGTCCATGCCGACCCAATGTAGGAGTCCATGCGATTGTGTGCAATGAAATTCAACGCATAATTACCTGTCCTCCGCTCAGCGGAAGGACAGGCTTCTATCAGGAGCGCTGCGCAGCGGGGGATCCGGCAGATTTAAGGGAAACCGTTTCCGAGTCGGATTTTCCGGCCGGGTGGGCAGGCCACCAGAATTTCTCGCCGAGGAGCTGGACGAGGGCGGGCACGAGGACGGTACGCACGATAAGAGTGTCGAGGAGGACACCGATGAAGACCGTGATGCCCAGCTGCGCGAGGACGACGAGGGGGAGGACGCCGAGTGCGGCGAAGACGGCGGCCAGCAGGATGCCGGCTGAGGTGATGACGCCGCCGGTGGCCGAGAGCGCGGTGAGCACGCCGCGGCGGGTGCCAACACTGCGGGCGTCCTCGCGGGCACGGGTGATGAGGAAGATCGTGTAGTCGATGCCGAGGGCGACGAGGAAGACGAACGCGAAAAGCGGCGTCGTGGAGGCGAAGCGGTCGAAGCCGAAGATGTAGTAGCTTACCCACCAGCCCAGGCCCAGGGCGGCGACATTGGTGAGTAAGACGGAGGCGACCATGATGAGCGGCGCGAGCAGGGAGCGCAGCATGAGGATGAGCGCGCCACATGCAAGAGCGAGGACGAGCGGGAAGATGGTGCGGCGATCGTCGGCTGCGGCGGATTCTTCGTCCGCGAGCTGAGCGTCGGAGCCGCCCACGTAGGTCTCGCCCGGCAGCTGCCCGCGTAGTTCAGAGAAATGGGCGGAAGACTGGAAGAGCGTCCAGCCGTTGCCGGCGCCGGTCTCTTGAGCGTCGGGGAGGGCCTCCTTCACCGCGTCCGCGTCGCGGGTGGCGATAATGGTCGGAGTGGCGGATTGCTCGGGGAATTTCTCTTCGAGCTCGGTGCCAGCGGAGATGGATTCCGGGGTGTCGAGGAACTGGTCGGATTGGGTCAGCCCCGTGGAAATGTGGGCGTAGCCGGAAGCGCACACGGCGAGCAGGAGAAGGGAGACGGCCGTGACGAGCTTGGGGCGTGCGCCCACAAGGCCGCCCACGCGGTCCCAGAGCTTGTGGTTCGGCTCGGTGCCGACTTCGGGGCGGCGGGGCCAGAAGATCCAGCGACCGAAGGTCACGAGCACGCCGGGCAGGACGAACAGGGCGAAGAGCCACGCGATGATGATGCCCGTGGCGGACGCGAGGCCCAGGCCACGGGTGTTGGGGACGGAGGAGAGCAGCAGACAGAGCACGCCGAGGATCACGGTCGTCGCCGAGGCGGTGACAGCCTTGAGCGTGGGCAGCCAGGCGGCGGCCATGGCGGCGAAGCGGTCCTCGTGGCGCGTGAGCTCATCGCGGTAGCGAGAGATGAGCAGCAACGCGTAGTTCGTGCCCGCGCCGAAGACGAGGACGGAGAGGATGCCGGAGGTCGACTCGTTCCAGGCGAGGCCGGTGGCGTCGAGGACGTAGGTATAGATGGTTGCGGCGACTCGGTCAGCGATGCCGATGACGAGCAGCGGCAGGATCCACAGGATGGGGGAGCGATACGTCGCGATGAGCAGGAGCGCCACGATGGCCGCGGTGACGCCAAGGAGCAGGAAGTTGGCGCCTTCGAAGACGCTGGCGAGGTCAGCGCGGATCGCGGCCGGGCCGGTGACCTGGACGGTCACGCCCTCCGGTGCGCCGTCGGTGAGGCGCGCGCGTAGGTCTTCGACCTCGGTGGCGTTCTGCGAGGAGCTCGTGGACTCCACGTTGTAGGGCACGATGGCACCGTCGCCGGCCTCATTCGGAATGACGGGGCCCAAGTCACCGGCGAGTTTCTGCAACTCGTCCATGTGTGTGCGCACGTCACCGCTGAAGAAGACGATGGCCGCCTGAGATCCGCCGGCGCCCGAGGCCTCCTGAACCTCGGCCTGGATGTTGGCGACGCGGGTGGACTCCGCGTCGCTCGGCAGGGAATGAGTACCCGCGTTGGGCTGCTCCACACCTCCCAGCGACATCGCCCCGATACCGAGGATGAGTAAGAGGAGAGCGAGCCAGCGTGCGGACTTCTGGCGTGAAGCGGTCATAACCGCCCACTCTACCCGCTAGACGGTGCGCGCCCAGGCGGCGGTCCCCACGAGCCAGCGCAGCCACGCGGTCGCATCCGTCGCCTCGGTGGTCGCGGCAGCTGTGGCTTCGTCCCGGCCCGCGATTGTCGCCGCCTGCGTCCAGCGTTCCTGCGTGCGTGCGTTTAACTGCGTGACGTAGTCTGCGGAGCTCGCCGTGTCTGTGGGCAGCGGCAGGTCCGTCGCAGTGTAGGCCGCGGCCTGCGCCGGGGCCTCGGCCTTGGCGTCTGCCAGCAGGCCCCGCAGCCATGCGGCGATCTGCTCGTGGTCAGCGATGAGGCTGCCGATGCGCCCCTCCTGATCGCCCGCCGCAAATGCCTTCGCCGTGTCCAGTCCCCAGATGGTCTCGTATTCCCACGCGAGGAGATCCTTTGCCTGGTCGATTTCGGCTGGGGTAAGCATAAGGTCCGGCTCGGCGAGCTGCGGCGCGGCGCTGGCGGCATCGTCAATAGCGTGGGAGACGATGAGCGCGCGGGATTCGACGGGGACGGCGGCGGTGAGCGGATCGATGGGCTCGGCGTGCTTCGTGGAGTACTCCGCCATGGCGGCGTCGCGGTCGACCTGGCAGGAGCCAGGGGAGGTGCCGTCCTCGGCGAACCCGCAGGTGCGGGCGACCTCGGCCCAGAGGGCATCGGCATGCTCTGCGTTGCCCTGGGACTGCGCTTGCGCGGCGAGTTCGATAAGGGTCGGGTCCGGCCGCGGGCCGAAGTAGTCGACGATAGGCGCGCACCCGGCGGTGAGCAGGGCGGCGGGCAAGACGGCGGCAATGAGCATTCGGCGTAACACGCAGTCAACCTTAGCGCGCGTGCGAGGCGTGGGAAGCAGCTAGGGTAGAACGCATGGCTTTTCCCACTCCACAGATTTTGACCGAGCGGCTTACCCCGCTGTTGGCTGCGCGCGGGCTCGACCTTGAGCACGTCAAGGCAACTCCGGCTGGAAAGAAGTCCCAGGTGGTTATCCGCGTCGATGGCGACGAACGCCCGAGCTCGGATCTGCTGGGGGAGGTCTCCGATGAGATCTCCACGTTTTTCGACGACCTAGAGGCGCGCGGCGAGCTCAATTTCGGCGCAGGCTACACGCTGGAGGTTTCCACGCCGGGCGTGGATCTGCCGCTCACCGCGCCGCGCCATTTCCGTCGCAACTGTGGCCGTGTCATTTCGCTGGAGGGGAGGACCGTGGGCCGGCTGGGAGCGCTGTCTCCTGACGAGTCCTCGGTGATCCTCGTCGCGCGCGCGAAGAAAGAGCTGCGCGTGAGCGTCGCACGATTGGAAAATCTGGCCGGCGCGGTGGTAGAAATTGAATTCGCACGCGCACCCGAAGACGAGCTTCGAGTGACTGAGCAATCGTTTGAACAAGCAGCCGAGCAGGCTGACCGAGAGGACTAATAAGTGAATATCGACATCGCGGCATTGCGCACCATCCAGACGCAGCAGGGCATCCCCGTGGGTGATCTGCTGCAGACCATCGCATCCGCTTTGCTCTTCTCCTACCGCGAATACCGCGCGACGGAGCCGGACGAGAACGTCAAGGCCCGCGTGGACATCGACGGAGACACCGGCGCCGTGGCCGTCATCGTCACCGAGACCGACCCGGAGACCGGCGAGGTCGTCACCGAATATGACGACACCCCAGCCAACTTCGGCCGCGTGGGCGCCCACGCCGTGCGCGACGCCATCCTGCGCCGCATGCGTGAGGCTGAGGCCGACCGCACCTTTGATTCCTACACGCCGCTCACCGGTCGCGTGGTCTCCGGCATCGTGCAGCGCGACGCGCGCGCCAACGAGCGCGGTATCGTCGTGGTCCAGCTCGGCACCGAAGCCGACGCCCAGGACGGTATCCTCCTGCCCGCCGAGCAGATCCCGGGCGAGACCTTGAAGCACGGTGACCGCGTCAAGGCGTATGTCGTCGACGTGCATAAGAACGGCGCTGCCGTGCAGGTGAGTCTCTCGCGCACCCACCCGGAGCTCGTCCGCGGCCTCTTCGAGCTGGAGATCCCGGAGGTTGGCGACGGCTCCGTGGAGGTCATCTCCATTGCCCGCGAGGCTGGCCACCGCACGAAGATCGCCGTGCAGGGCAAGGCCAAGGGCCTTAATGCCAAGGGCGCCTGCATTGGCCCCAAGGGGGCGCGCGTCAACAACATCATGCGTGAGCTCCACGGCGAGAAGATCGACATCATTGACTTCAACGAGGACCCGGCCGTCTACGTGGGCAATGCGCTTGCACCGTCTAAGGTCGTGCGCGTCGACGTCCTCGATCCGGAGGCGCAGATCGCCCGCGTCACCGTGCCGGATTACCAGCTTTCGCTCGCCATCGGCAAGGAGGGCCAGAACGCTCGTCTCGCCGCGCGTCTTACCGGCTGGAAGATCGACATCCACTCGGACGCGGAGTCTGCAGAGTAAATTGTGGTGTCGCGCCGCGTAATTTTGGTGTCGCGCCGCCACGCTTGAGTGGCGGCGCGTTTACCCTAAGTTCAAATTCTGCGTCATGTCGCGTAGACTAGGGAACGGCCCTCATGCGCCGGTGGACACCGGTGGTAATCCCGCGCGCCCTGAATCGGGGCGTGCACGAGCACGAAGGAGTTGACCTCGCTATGACGTCACCCCGTGTGCGTACGTGCATTGCCACTCGCGACCGCCGCCCCGATACCGAGCTGCTCCGCGTGGTCCTCGACCCCGCAGATCCAACTCGCGTCGTGGCCGATCCGCACCGCCGCCTTCCCGGACGGGGAGCGTGGCTCACGCCGGATGTGGGCGCATATGAGCTAGCAGAGAGCCGCCGAGCTTTCGGTCGCGCGCTGCGCACGTCTACCCACGTGGACACAGGTCAAGTACGTTCGTACCTGGAGTCGGTCGCGGCGCCCTAACGTGGTGCCGGACCCAGATTGCATAAAGGAAGACCCCACACTGATGAGCGCACAACGATGAAGCATCAGCGATGAAAGTCGTCAACAACAACTCTTGACGGTGGCCGCCACTTTCGCGGCCATCCTCAAGTAACAACCAAGAGGAGACAAGTGGCCGGAAAGCTACGCGTTCACGAGCTCGCGAAAGAGCTCGGAGTAACCAGCAAGGAACTGCTCGCGACCCTGAAGGACCAGGGCGAGTTCGTTAAAACCGCATCGTCCACCATCGAACCGCCGGTGGTGAAGAAGATGCGTGCCTTCTACGAGCCGCAGGGCGCCAAGGATGACGCCCAGCAGCCCGCGAAGGGTGGCGCGCCCAAGTCGGGTGCTGCCAAGCCGGGACAGTCTGCTGCCCCGAAGCCGGGCGCTGGCAACCCCAAGCCGGGCCAGCAGGCCCCGTCTGCGCAGGCGAAGCCGGGCAAGCCCGCGGAGAAGTCGGGACCGAAGCCGGGCGCACCCAAGCCGGGTGCAGAGAAGTCTAACGCCGCTAAGCCGGGCCAGCCCGCGTCGAAACCGGCGCAGGGCGCCCCGAAGCCGGGTCAGTCCGCTGCCCCGAAGCCGGGCGCACCGACCCCGCGTTCTATGCCGAAGCCGGGCGGCACGCGTCGTGTGGCGAATAACCCGTTCTCCACGGGTTCGAGCGACCGTCCGGGCCCGCGTCCGGGTGGCTCCAAGGGCCCGCGCGCAGGTAAGGGCGGCGAAGGTCGTGGCCACGGTGGCCAGGGCGGCCAGAACCGTGGCGGTCAGAACCGCGGCCAGCAGGGCGGCCAGGGTCGTCCGGGTGGCCAGCAGGGCGGCGGTCGTCGTCCGAGCCCGGCCATGATGCCGGCGCACCCGAATCCGGCTACGATGCCGTCCAAGTCCTCCAACGCCGGTGGCGGCGGACGCGGCCGCGGCGGTTCCCGTCCGGGCCAGCACGCTGCTGGTGGCGGCGGATTCCGTGGTGGCGGCGGTCGCGGCGGTCGTCGCGGCGGCACCGCGGGTGCATTCGGACGCCCGGGTGGCGCTCCGCGTCGCGGCAAGAAGTCGAAGCGTCAGAAGCGCCATGAGTACGAAGAGCAGCAGAAGCACGAGGTTGGCGGCGTCCGCCTGCCCGACGGCGGCGGCAAGGTCGTTCGCCTGCGTCGCGGCGCGTCGCTCGCTGACTTCGCTGAGAAGATCGGTGCCGATCCGGCAGCGCTCGTCCAGGCTCTGTTCAACCTCGGCGAGATGGTGACCGCAACGGCGTCCGTCTCCGAGGACACGCTGCAGCTGCTCGGCTCTGAGATCAACTACGAGGTGCAGGTCGTCTCGCCGGAGGACGAGGACCGCGAGCTCCTCGAGTCCTTCGACCTCCAGTTTGGCGAGGACGAAGGCGGCGAGGAAGCCCAGGAGAAGCGTCCCCCAGTCGTCACGGTCATGGGCCACGTCGACCACGGTAAGACCCGCTTGCTCGACACCATCCGTAAGACGCACGAGCGCGAGGGTGAGGCCGGCGGCATCACCCAGGGCATCGGCGCCTACCAGACCACGGTGGAGCTCGAAGATGGCCCGCGCACGATTACGTTCCTGGATACCCCGGGTCACGAGGCGTTTACCGCCATGCGTGCGCGTGGTGCCCAGTCCACGGACTTGGCGATCCTCGTTGTCGCTGCCGATGACGGCGTTATGCCGCAGACGGTGGAGGCCATCAACCACGCGAAGGCTGCGGACATCCCGGTCGTCGTTGCGGTGAACAAGGTCGATAAGCCCGAGGCACAGCCGGACAAGATTCGTGGCCAGCTCACCGAGTACGGCCTCATCCCGGAGGAGTACGGCGGCGACACCATGTTCGTCGACATCTCTGCGAAGGCCGGCACGAACATCGAGGACCTGCTCGAGGCTGTCATCCTTACGGCGGACGCGGCGCTCGAGCTCACGGCGAACCCGAACATGGACGCCCAGGGCGTTGCTATCGAGTCCCACCTCGACCGTGGCCGTGGCCCGGTCGCGACGGTCATCGTTCAGCGCGGTACGCTGCGCGTCGGTGATTCCATCGTCGTGGGTGACGCACATGGCCGTGTGCGCCGCATGCTCGACGAGTTCGGCAACGACGTGGACGAGGCGGGTCCGTCGCGCCCGGTCCAGGTCCAGGGTCTCAACGGCGTGCCGGGTGCGGGCGACAACCTGCTCGTGGTCGAGGACGACCGTGTCGCGCGTCAGATTGCCGCGCAGCGTGATGCCCGCAAGCGTTCCGCTCTGCAGGCGAAGTCCCGCAAGCGCGTCTCTCTCGAAGACCTGGATGCCGTGCTCAAGGAGACCTCCACGCTCAACCTCATTCTCAAGGGCGACAACGCCGGTTCGGTAGAAGCCCTCGAGGACGCGTTGCTCGACCTGGAGATCGACGACGAGGTCCAGCTCAACATCATCGACCGCGGTGTCGGTGCTGTCACGCAGACCAACGTCTCGCTCGCGGCTGCCTCGGACGCCATCATCATCGCGTTCAACGTGCGTGCTGAGGGTAAGGCAACGGAGGAGGCCAACGCCGAAGGCGTGGACATCCGTTACTACACCATCATCTACCGCGCCATCGAAGAGATTGAGCAGGCTCTCAAGGGCATGCTCAAGCCCATCTACGAAGAGCGCGACACTGGTGCGGCCGAGATCCGCGCGCTGTTCAAGTCCTCTGCGGTGGGTACCATCGCCGGCCTTATGGTCACCGAGGGCAAGATCAAGCGCAACGGCAAGGTGCGCTTGGTCCGCGATGGCAACGTCATTTCCTCCGACGCGAAGATCGAGTCTCTGCGTCACGAGAAGGACGATGTCACCGAGATGAACGCCGGTTACGAGTGCGGTGCTGTCCTGTCTTACCCGGATATCCAGGTGGGCGACATCCTGCAGGCCTACGAAGAGGTCGAGGTTCCGCGCGACTAGTCGCGTGAGTTCTATACCGGAATAATTCGACGCTGAGCCCGCGTTTCCTGAATTGAGGAAACGCGGGCTTTCGCGTGCCCGCCCCGCTAGGTGCGCGAGGGAGGGCTTGTCCTCTAGACTTGGTTGGTTGAACGCCGCGTCTGCGGCAAGCTGTAAGCATGAAGGAGTAGCCATGGTTGATCACGCCCGCGCGGCCCGTATGGCCAAGCGCATTCAGGAGATCGTCGCCAGTGCCATCGAGCGTCAGATTAAAGACCGCCGTCTCGAGTTGGTAACCATCACGGACACCCGCGTCACCGGCGATTTGCACGACGCCACGGTGTACTACACCGTCCGTGGCAAGGACCTGAACTCCGAGCCGGATCTGGACCAGGCGGCCGAGGCGCTCCACCGCGCCAAGGGTCAGTTGCGCAAGATCGTGGGCGATCAGCTCTCCGTGCGCTTTACGCCCACACTGAGTTTCGAGTTCGATGCCGTGCCGGAGGCCTCCGCGCACATGGAGGAGCTGCTTGAGCGCGCTCGTCAGCGCGACGCGGAGCTGGCCAAGCTCAAGGAGAACGCGCGTCCAGCGGGCGACGCGAACCCGTACAAGACGTCGGGCGAGGAGGAGTAGATGGCCGGAACTGAAGCACAATTCCAGGCGGTTGTTGACGCCCTCAAGGCGGCGCAGCGCGTCTGCATCATCACACACCTGCGCCCGGATGCCGATGCCGTCGGTTCGGCCTCGGCACTCGCCCTCGGCCTGGATCAGTTGGGCAAGGAGTCGACCATCGTCATCGGCCAGCGCCGCCCGGTCTCGGAGAACCTGCTCACCATTCCGGGCTCCGAGCGCATTCAGCTCGCCTCCTCGTTGCCGGAAAACTATGACGTCTACGTCACGGTGGATTGCGGCGCCATCGACCGCACGGGTCTGCTCGAAGACGACGTGGCGACGGTCGACAACCTCGTGTGCATCGACCACCACTCCTCGAACAAAGGGTTTGGCTCCATCAACCTCGTGCTCGATGAGTGCGAGTCCACGACGGTCGTATTGACGCGCGTGCTCGACTTGCTCTCCGTCCAGCTCGATACGAAGATCGCGCACGGCCTCTACGCCGGCCTGATGACGGACACCGGCTCCTTCCGCTGGGGCCGTCCGGCCATGCACATGTACGCCCACCGCTACATGCAATACGGGCTCGACACCAAGCAGATCGCCGTGGACCTCATTGACTCCACGAATGCGGATGACCTGCAGATGGTCGGCCGCGTGCTCTCTGGCCTGCGCATCTTGCCGGCGGGCCCGCACCACCTGGGCATCCTCGTCGCCTCGCTCGAATTCGCTGAAGGTTCGGCCGAGGGCTCCGTGGAGTCGCTCGTCGACTTCGTCCGCGCGCTCGACGGTTCTGATATTGGCGTCGTTTTCAAGGAACAGTCCCGCGGCGTGTGGGCGGTCTCCCTGCGCTCGTCCACGGTCAACTGCGCCGAGATCGCCGGCCGCCTCGGGGGTGGCGGACACGTGCCGGCCGCCGGCTACACCACGTACGGTGACGAGGGGGAGATCATCAACCAGCTCGTCACCCTGCTCGCCGAAGAATGACCGAGGAGACAGTTTCCGCGCGACGGATTTTCGGCCTAGCCCTGCCCGCCTTGGGCGTGCTGGCCGCGATGCCGCTCTACCTGCTCCTCGACACCGCTGTCGTGGGACGCTTGGGTGCCACGGCGCTCGCGGCCCTGGGGGCCGCCGCGACCGTGCAATCGGTCGTCACCACCCAGCTGACTTTCCTGTCCTATGGCACCACGGCGCGCTCCGCCCGCTTCTACGGCCGTGGCGACCGCCAGGCCGCCGTCGCTGAGGGCGTCCAGGCCACCTGGGTGGCCCTGGGCGTGGGAGCGATCCTCATGGCCCTCATGTGGGTCTTCGCCGGGAGCATCGGCAGGTTCATGACGGGCTCCGAGGAAGTCGCGCGCCTAGCCGCCGAGTGGCTGCGCCTCGCGGCGCTCGCCATCCCGCTTACCCTCGTGGAAATGGCCGGCAACGGCTGGATGCGCGGCGTCCAAGATACCCGCAAGCCGCTGTTGTTCACCCTGGCCGGGCTCATCCCGGGTGCCATCGCCGTGCCCATCTTCGTGCACTTCTGGGGCGTTCTCGGCTCCGCGGCGGCGACCGTGCTGGGCATGGGGATCATCGCCGCGTGCTTCCTGCGTGAGCTCCACCGCGAACATGAGGGGGACTGGCGCCCGGACCGAGGGGTCATCGGCAAGCAATTGGTGCTCGGCCGCGACCTCATCGTGCGGTCGCTCGCGTTCCAGGTGGCGATGCTCTCCGCGACGGCCGTGGTGGGACGCTTCGGCACGGCGCCCCTGGCCGCGCATCAGATTATGACGCAGCTGTGGAATTTCCTGACACTCGTCCTCGACTCGCTCGCCATCGCGGCGCAGACGCTTATCGGTGCGGCCCTCGGCGCTGGTCACTCCGCCAAGCGAGTGGGGCAGCGGATTGTGGGCTACTCGGCAGGCTTCGCGGTGGCACTCGCGGTCGTCTTCGCGGTGGGTGCCTCCCTCATTCCGCGGATCTTCACCCAGGACTCCGCGGTGCTCGACGCGCTTGCGCGACCGTGGTGGGTCATGGTTGCCATGGTCATCACGGGTGGTGTGCTCTTCGCACTCGACGGCGTGCTGCTCGGCGCGGGCGATGCCGCCTTCCTGCGCACGCTCACCCTTGCCTCCGTTATCCTGGGGTATCTGCCCGGCGTTTTCCTCGCCTATGCCCTGGACTGGGGGCTTACCGGCGTGTGGGCCGGACTCGCGGCGTTTATCGCCCTCCGCACCGTGGGCGTGATTTATCGTTTTAAGTCAATGAAGTGGGCCAGAAAGGAGCTGTAGATGGCAACCCTATGGGCCGTGTCCGATCTGCATGCGGCGGCCAAGGCAAACCGGCCCCGCATCGAGGCGCTGCAGCCTTCCGATCCAAGTGATTGGCTCATCGTCGCTGGCGATGTTGCGGAGCGCACTGACCTCATTTTGGAGATCCTCGGCGAGCTGGCGTCGCGCTATGCCACCGTCATCTGGGTTCCTGGCAACCACGAGCTTTTTGCCCGCAGCCAGGACCGCTTCCGCGGCCGCGCGAAGTACGCCAAGCTCGTGGCCGGCTGCCGCCGCCTGGGCGTCATTACGCCAGAGGACCCGTACCCCGTCTTCCACGGGGTGACCATCGTCCCGCTCTTTACGCTCTACGATTACAGCTTCCGCACGCCGGGTGTCTCGGCCGAGGACGCCGTCTCCGCGGCGGGGGAGAAGGGCATCATGATGACCGACGAGGTGGCCATCGCCCCCTTCGTTGATATCCGCGCGTGGTGCTGGGACCGCCTCGCGTACTCGATTAAGCGCTTGTCCCGGATCGACGGGCCCACGATTCTCATTAACCACTGGCCGCTCGTCCAAGAGCCCACGCAGCGCATGCGCTATCCCGAGGTCGCCCTGTGGTGCGGCACCCGCCATACCCGCGCGTGGCCGAAGCGCTACCACGCGCAGCAGGTCATCTACGGTCACCTCCACATCCCGGTGGTCGAGGAGATCGACGGCGTCACGCACGCCGAGGTTTCCCTGGGCTACCCGCGCGAATGGCAAAGCCGCGACGGACAGGTCTGGCCGTACAAGGTGATGGGCTCATGATCGATAACGTGCTCTTCCCTGACTCCGCGCGCTTTTGCTACGTGCGCACCTCGGAACCCGACCTTTTAAACTATGACGGCCTCGATCCCCTCGAGCGCACCCTGGTTAGCCAAGCCGTGGACGTGCGCAAGGCCGAATTCGGCGACGCCCGCTGGTGCGCCCACCAAGCCCTCTCCGAGCTCGGCGCGACGGGGCCCGTCTTAAGAGGGGAACGCGGCATGCCGCTCTTCCCGGACGGTTTCGTGGGCTCCATTACCCACACCCAGGGCTTTCGCGCGGCCGTTGCGGCACCCTATTCCTCCGTCCGGTCGATTGGCATCGACGCCGAGCCTGCCGATGTCCTCCCCGAAGGCGTCTTCGACGCCATCGCCCGGGCCAGCGAGGTGCCCCAAATGTCCAAGCTCGTCGCCGCCGGCGTGACCTGCCCGGACCGCTTGCTTTTCTGCGCGAAGGAGGCCACGTACAAGGCGTGGTTTCCCATGACGCAGCGCTGGCTCGACTTCGACCAAGCGGAAATCTCGTTGCGCGCGGACGGCACGCTCATCTCCTATATCTTGGCGCGCCCCACGCCCGTGCCTTTCATCGAGGGCCGCTGGGTCATCCGCGACGGCTACGTCATCGTCTCGACCGTGGTGCCGCATACCCTCTGACACTTCGCGTGCGGGTTCAAACGTGAATGAGTCATGGGTTTTCGGCAAGAAACTCCGTGACTCATTCATACTTCGACTTAGAGCGTCGACGGCCGCGCCACGAAGACCGTCGCGAGGCGCTTGCCCTTCTCCTTGATGAGCGCAACGGACCTGCCGGACGGGTCCACGGCCGCGTGCACGCCTTTCAAGCCCCGCGGCTCGAGCCATTTGCCCATGGCCAGCGCCGCCGCTTCTTCTTCCGTGACGTCGAGGACCGGATAGGAGCGCGCCAGCGCCTCGTCGAGAGACAGCGACAAGGTAGGGGATTCTTCCAGTTCCTCCAGCGTGCGTGCGTCGGCCAAGGTAAAAGGCCCGACCTCGGTTCGCCGCAGGGCCGTGAGGTGCCCGCCCACGCCGAGTGCTTCGCCGAGGTCGCGGGCCAGCGAGCGGATATACGTACCCGAGGAGCACTCCACGTGGACGTCGACGTCTACAAACGATCCCCGGCGAATCTCCAGGATGTCGAAGCGAGAAATCGTTACAGGACGCGCGGGAATCTCGACGTCTTCGCCGGCGCGGACGCGTTCGTAGGCACGCTTGCCGTCGATCTTGATAGCGGAGACTGCCGCGGGCTTTTGCATGATGTCTCCGGTGAGCGCGGCGACGCCGTCGGTGATGGCGGCATCGGAAAGCGCGGACGGGTCCGCAGAAGAGATGGTCTCGCCCTCCGCGTCATCCGTGGAGGTCGCTTGGCCCAGGCGGATGGTGGCGTCATAGGCCTTCGTGGAGGCGACCATGTGCGCGAGGAACTTCGTGCCGCGCTCGAGGCCCAGGACGAGCACTCCCGTCGCCATGGGATCCAACGTGCCCGCGTGGCCCACCTTCTTCGTGTGGAAGAACCTGCGCAGACGCCCCACGACATCGTGGGAGGTCATGCCCGCGGGCTTGTCAACGACAACGAGGCCGGAGGTGGCGAGTGCATCAGTCATGTCCGCTAGTCTAAGCGACGGGGCACGCGTGAACTAACATGGTGCGCGTGGATATTTGGTATGGACTCAGCGAGGTCGAGTGCTCGCACGGCAGCATCGTGACCATCGGCGTTTTCGACGGCGTACACCGCGGCCACCGGCTGCTTATCGATGCCGCCGTGGAACGTGCCCACGCCGAGGGCCGCTCGGCCGTCGTCGTCACCTTCGACCCGCATCCCGTGTCGGTCTTCCTGCCGGAGCGCGCGCCGCTGGCCGTGACGACCCTTGAGGAGCGCCTGCGTTTGCTGGAGAGCTACGGCGTCGACGGCGTCCTCGTTATCGACTTCACCAAAGAACTCGCCGGCCTGAGCCCAGAGGCGTACGTGGACCGGCTCCTCGTCGACGCCCTCCACGCCCGCGGTGTGGTCGTGGGCCAGAATTTCTCGTTCGGCGCGAACGCCGCCGGCACGCCGGAACTGCTCACTGCGTTAGGAAAGACACAAGGATTCGACGTCACCGTCATTCCGCTGCTCAGCGACGACGACGTGGATATTTGCTCGACCTACGTGCGCTCTCAGCTTGCCGAAGGCAACGTGGAGCACGCCAACTGGGCGCTCGGCCGCGCGTTTAGTGTTAACGGCCCTGTCGTCCGCGGTGCCGGCCGCGGCGGCAAGGAACTTGGTTTCCCCACCGCCAACCAGTATTTCCCGGATACGCACGCGCTGCCTGCTGACGGCGTCTACGCAGGCTGGTTCTACATCGACCCGACCGCCGCGCGTGTGGACGGCAACATGGAACCGGGCCGCGCCTACGCCGCCGCGATTTCCGTGGGTACGAACCCCACCTTCGGCGACGAGGAGCGCTCCATCGAGTCCTTCGTACTCGACCGCGAGGCTGATCTCTACGGCCACGAGGCCACCGTCGAATTCGTCGCTCACCTGCGGGACATGGTGAAGTTCAACTCCGTGGACGAGCTGCTGGAGAATATGCACCGCGACGTCGCCGCCGCGCGCGTTGCCTTGGCTGCCGATGCCGCCGCCCGTGGCTGGACCCCCGACCAGTACTTCCTCAAGGAGGGCTAGATGAAGCTCATCCTCGACCTCGACACCGGTATTGATGACGCGCTCGCGTTGGCTTATGCGATTTCCGCCCACGAGCGTGGCGAGGCCGAGCTACTGGCGGTGACGGGTACCTACGGCAATGTCGACGTCGAGCAGGGTGTCGCCAACTCTCGCGCGCTTCTCGAGCTGCTGGGACACCCCGAGATTCCTGTCATCCCGGGCCCGCAGAAGCCCGGCTTCGAGGTCCTCGAGATATCCTCGTTCATTCATGGCTCGAACGGTGTGGGCAACGTCGCCTTGCCCGCCGCCCCGGAGCAGATCATCACCACCGATGCGGTCGACTTCCTCATCGAGGCCTACCGCACCCACGGCGCGGATCTCACCATGATTCCCACGGGACCGTCGACCACCATCGCCGCGGCGATGCGTGAGGCACCCGAGCTTGCCGATGCCCCCGTGGTCTTTATGGGCGGAGCCCTCACCGTCCCCGGCAACGTCACGCCGCTGGCCGAGGCCAATGTCATCCAAGACCCCGCGGCAACGGACTTCCTGCTGCGTACCGGTACGAACGTGTCCATGGTGGGTCTCGATGTCACGACGCGCACCGTGCTCACGAAGAAGCACACCGCGCAGTGGCGTGGAACCCTGGTAGGGGACATCTACGCCGACATGTTCGACTACTACATCGACGCCTACGCGAAGTCCGAGCCGGAGCTGGGCGGCTGTGGCCTGCATGATCCGCTCGCCGTCGCGACCGCCTTAACCCCGAGCCTCATCGACTGGCTGCCCATCAACATGATGTGCACTCACGAAGGCCGCACCACGGGAGACCCGGCCCGCTTCCACACGGAGGTCACCTCGCGCGCGGCAGTCGGTGTGGATATCGACCGCTTCGTCGACGACCTCATGGCACGTATGGCCGAGCTTTTTGGTAAATTCAGCGCTGACCTGTAATATCTTCCGAAGTCTGTGTACTGCGGTTCGCAGCAGTTGCAGGCGCGCCTTTCGCGGCGCGACATTTCATGCGGACTGAAATAAAACGAGGAGTAATACTCATGGCATTGACCACTGAGAAGAAGGCCGAAATCCTCAAGGAGTACGGCCTGCACGAGACCGACACTGGCTCTCCGGAGGCGCAGATTGCTCTGCTCACCTCCCGCATCAACACTCTGACCGAGCACCTGAAGACCCACAAGCACGATCACCACTCCCGTCGTGGTCTGCTGCTGATGGTTGGTCGTCGTCGTGGCCTGCTGAAGTACCTGGCTGCCACCAACATCGACCGCTACCGTGACCTGATCGCCCGCCTGGGCCTGCGTCGCTAAGCCTTCCGGTTGCTTTCACACCCCGTCTTCGGACGGGGTGTGTTGCTTTCTAGGGCCGTCGTGATCACGAAGCAGGTATCGCGGCCCCTGAGACGGTAGCTTGGCACCATGGAACCGTATATCGGCATTGTCGTTTTTGAACTTGAATCGGTAGAGCCCAGCGCGCCGTCGTATTTCCGCGAAGATATTGTCCTCGTCCGTGCCACAGACGACGATGAGGCGCGCGCGAAGGTCATGGCGCTGGCGCGTAGCCAAGAATCGGCAGAGCATCCCACGATCGTCATGCGCCACATCGTGGATGTCGCGCCTGCACTCTACGGCACGGTCGAGGGAGACGTGGACCTCTATGCGCGCCACTTTGCGTCGCTTGAGGACTATGCGCGCTTCGACATGAAGCTGGGAGGGCGCGACCCGTTCGCCTAGTCCCGCGCGTGGGCTACACGAGGAGCATTGCCGTGAGGATGTTGATGGCAGCGTGCACGGCGGCGCCGGGCCATAAAGAAGCGCTTTTCTCGCGCAGCCAACCCTGGGCGAAGCCGGTGGCAATCTGCACAACAAAGAGCGGGATGAGGGCGACATCCATCATGGCCAGCGGTAGGTGGATGAGGCCGAAGAGGAGACCCTGCACTGTAATTCCCGCGCCGGCATTCCAGCGTTGGGTGATAATTCCTTGTAGGAAACCGCGGAAGAAGATTTCTTCGCCCACCGCGCGCAGCGCCATCGCGAGGAATCCCATTGCCGTTGTTGCAGTCGTGGTCTGGGCGACAACCTCCGCCGGCACAGGCAACAACACGAGGTAGCTCAGCACCAGCAACACGAGCAGCAGGATGCCGGCCCACGTCCAGCCGTGCGCCTGCGGCCGCCCGAGTCCGACGGTCACGGGCTGGCGCCGGAGAAGAAGAAACACCAGCGTGGGCAGCGACCACAACACGAACATGACCATGGTTTAAGCCTAAGCCTGTACCGCGAGTCGGGGAGCGTGATGTTCGACATAATCCCAGGAAAGCTGCTAAAATCGCTACTCGTTGTAGAAAACCCAACGATTTTTCAACCGGCGGCACCGATGATCGCCGGGCTACAAGGAGTAGAAAACTTTGAGCGCTAAGAACGCTGTTGAATTTAACGTTGATGAGGAATTTGGCATCACCGAGGCGATTGCCACCATCGACAATGGGGACTTCGGTACCCGCACCATCCGCTTCGAGACCGGCCAGCTGGCCCGTCAGGCGGACGGCTCCGTCACCACTTACCTGGATGACGACACCATGCTGCTGGCCACGACCACCGCGTCGAACCAGCCGCGCGAGGGCTTTGACTTCTTCCCGCTGACGGTCGACGTCGAGGAGCGCATGTACGCCGCGGGCAAGATCCCGGGCTCCTTCTTCCGCCGCGAGGGTCGTCCCTCCACCGAGGCCATCCTGGCCTGCCGCCTTATCGACCGCCCGCTGCGCCCGACCTTCGTCAAGGGCCTGCGCAACGAGGTCCAGGTCGTCATCACCGTCATGTCCATGGACCCGGACGAGTACTACGACGTCGTCGCCATCAACGGCGCGTCTGCTGCGACGCAGCTCTCCGGCCTGCCGGTCTCCGGCGCCGTGGGCGGCGTACGCATGGCGCTCATCGCCGATGATAAGCACCCGAAGGGCCAGTGGGTCGCCTTCCCGAACGCCGAGCAGCACGAGCGAGCTCTCTTCGAGATGGTCGTCGCCGGCCGCATTGTGAAGAAGGGCCGCAAGGACGACGTCGCCATCATGATGGTCGAGGCAGGTGCTGGCGAGAACGTCGCCGAGCGCATCAAGGACGGTGCCCCGGCACCGCAGGAGTCCACCGTGGCCGAGGGCCTCGAGGCCGCTAAGCCGTTCATCCGCACGCTGTGTGAGGCACAGGCTGGCCTGGCCGAGCGCGCCGCAAAGGAAACCCAGGAGTTCCCGCTCTTCCCGCCGTACACCGATGACGTGTTCAAGGCCGTGGAAAAGAAGGCCTCCAAGAAGCTGGGCGAGCTGCTCACCATCCCAGGCAAGCAGGACCGCGACGACGCGACCAACGAGTACATGGAAGACATCGAGGAGGATCTCCTCGACCGCTTCGCGGAGTTGGAGGATGCCTCCAAGCAGATTCGCGCTGCGTATAACGCCGTGATGAAGCAGATCGTCCGTTCCAAGATTCTGGCTGAGGGTTTCCGTATCGACGGCCGCGGTGTCACCGACATCCGCGACCTGGGCGTCGAGGTCGACCTCGTTCCGCGCGCCCACGGTTCCTCGCTCTTCGAGCGCGGTGAGACCCAGATCCTCGGTGTGACCACCCTGGACATGCTCAAGATGGAGCAGCAAATCGACTCGCTCACCCCGGTCGATTCCAAGCGCTACATCCACCACTACAACTTCCCGCCGTACTCCACCGGTGAGACCGGCCGCGTCGGCTCCCCGAAGCGCCGCGAGATCGGCCACGGTGCGCTTGCCGAGCGCGCCCTGCTCCCGGTTATCCCGTCCCGTGAGGACTTCCCGTACGCCATCCGCCAGGTCTCTGAGGCTCTCGGCTCCAACGGTTCGACCTCCATGGGGTCTGTCTGTGCCTCTACGCTGTCCCTGTACAACGCGGGCGTGCCGCTCAAGGCTCCGGTCGCCGGTATTGCCATGGGCCTCGTCTCCGGCGAGGTCGACGGCAAGGAGAAGTTCGTCGCGCTCACCGATATCCTCGGCGCCGAGGATGCATTCGGCGACATGGACTTCAAGGTCGCCGGTACCTCCGAGTTCATTACCGCGCTGCAGCTCGACACCAAGCTGGACGGCATTCCGTCTAAGGTCCTGGCGCAGGCTCTGGAACAGGCACGTGATGCCCGCGCCACCATCCTGGACACCATGGCTGAGGTCATCGAGGGTCCGGACGAGATGTCCGGCCTGGCCCCGAAGATCACGTCCGTGAAGATCCCGATGAACAAGATTGGCGAGCTCATCGGCCCGAAGGGCAAGACCATCAACGCCATCACTGAGGAAACCGGCGCGGACGTCTCCATCGAAGAAGACGGCACTGTGTACGTCTCCGCCACCACGGGCGAGGCTGCCGATGCCGCCATCGAGCGCATCAATTCCATCGCCAACCCGCAGCTTCCCAAGGTCGGCGAGCGCTTCCTCGGCACCGTCGTGAAGACGGTCGCCTTCGGTGCTTTCGTCTCGCTCACGCCGGGCCGCGACGGTCTTATCCACATCTCCAAGCTGGGCGGCGACGAGCGCATCGAGCGCGTCGAGGACGTCGTCAATGTCGGCGACAAGATTCAGGTCGAGATCGCGGACATCGACAACCGCGGCAAGATCTCCCTCGTCCCGGTCGAGGAGGACTAGTCCTCATCGGATGAGCGCTTGACGCTCACACGGCCCGCACGGATTCGTTCCGTGCGGGCCGTTCGCGGTTTTCAGGACAACGAAGGCCCCAGATCTCGCAAAATCTGGGGCTTGGTTGTTCTGAAATCCAGGCGCGCGGGGCTAGGAGGTCTGGAAGTCGACGACGACGCGCGGCGGGCCCTCGAGGAAGGTCACGGAGTAGGGCAGCTGGCGGTCGAGGCCGATGACGAATTGAGACTGCGCCTCAAAGGCGTTGACGAAGTTGACTCCGGTGACGGCGCCTGCGCCGGGGTAGGTGGTGAACTCGGCGTACTGCTGCTGGAGCTGCGGCGTAGACGGCCACGGGGTGCCTTCGATACCGAGGACGAGGGCGGTGGCCCCGTCGTAGGCGACGGGCTTGCCGGAGGCCTGGGCTGCGGGGGAGTTGGTGTACTGCGTGTACCAGCCAGGCTTTCCGGGGCCGGTGAATTCGATGACGACGCGGTCGTAGCCCTCGTGCGAGCCGACGCGCACGGCGACGGGGACGAGTTCGGCGCCTTCGGCTTGCGTGAGCGGCTGGTCCGCGAGCGACGGGGTGCCGAGGAAACCGGCGGGTGCGGAACCGGCGGTGTCTTCGGGATCGGTGCTCGTGGTGGGCGACTCCGGACTCGATGCCAGGGCGCTGGATTCGGTACTGGACGTTGCTGCACTAGTGGTTCCCGAGCTGGAGGTTGCTGCGAGGGGGGAGGCGGGGGCATCGGAAGGCTCGGTGCTTGAGCAGCCAGCCACGATTAACGGCAGCGCGAGGAGAGCGGAGTAACGGAAGTGGCGTGTGGTACTCATGTCTTCCAGTCTAGGCGGAAAGCGGGTTATAGTAGGGCGGTTTCAATAACGGCGTAGAAGTATGGGTGAGGTGCGAGTGCGGCAATGTGGCGTGGTGCTCGTGGGCGTGTTCGCTCTAGGGCTGGTGTGGCTGGTCGCAGTCGGAGACGTGGCCCGTTACCTTGCGCCACGGTTTAGCTGGCTCCTCATTGCAGCCGGTGTGGTGCTTTTCGGAGCGGCGATAGTTGCGCGGGCGGATCGGCCCGTGCCGCGCATGGCATGGTTGTTGCTCGTTCCTCTGGCGCTGGTGTGGCTCGCGCAGCCGCATCAGTTGGGCTCGACGGTCGCTCAGAATCACGCAGGCGCCCGGCAGCCTGCGGCCTCAGAGTTGCGCGGGAAATCTGCGTTCGCTCCGCTGGGGGAGACCGCGGGAATCCGTGAGTTGAACGTGCGCGCACACTTGGAGCCGGAGAACATTGCTGGCAAAAAGGTAACGGTGCGCGGGTTCGCCGTGCGTGCGGAGGACGGATGGCGCCTGACCCGCTTCACCATTTCTTGCTGTGCGGCCGATGCCATGGCCTATTCGGTGCGGCTGGATACCAACGCCGCGCTGAGCGAGGACGCCTGGTATGAGGTGACCGGCGCAGTGAGTCCGGGCCAAGAACCGGTGCTAGCCGTGGCAGCTTCTCGCGACATCTCCGCTATTGGGGTGCCGGAGGATCCGTATGAGCACTAGAGTCCCGCACCACGTTGATCCGGAGCTTGTTGAAACTAGCGCGCGCCTGCGGCAGATCGGCGTGTGGTCTGTCGTCATTTGTGCCCTAGGCGTGGCTTTGCAGCTTGGGGTTGGGGGACCGTTACGTCTGCACGGCGCGCTCGACGCTTGGGCCACGCTTCTGGTCGCCATTGTCTTCCAAGCCGCACCGTTCCTTGTTGCGGGCGTGGTTGTTTCTGCGGTGCTGGCTGTGCTTGTCCCGGATTCGGTATTCCTGCGCGCCGGGCGCGCTGGGGTGCCGGGGATGGCCGCGGCCGGGGTTATCTTGCCTGGCTGCGAGTGTTCCGCGGTGCCAGTGGCCGCAACGCTCATGCGCCGGGGCGTGCCTGCGAGTGGAGCCTTGGCGTTTATGCTGGCCAGCCCCGCTATCAACCCTGTGGTGCTCGTCGCGACGGCCGTAGCTTTCCCCGATGCGCCTGCGATGGCGTGGGCGCGTCTCGCAGCGGGCCTGGTTGCGGCGAGCATCGTGGGCTGGGCATGGCAACGCGTGGGCGTTACAGTCGCCGAAAACTCCCGTCATGGCAGCCATGAGCATCACCGTGTCCCAGGCGAGCACCGATGGCGGCACGTTGCGGGACACATCGTGGACGACTTCGCTTCCGCGGGTGGCTGCCTCGTGCTCGGCGCGATGATCGCAGCGACATTGAAGGTGCTCCTACCCGCACAGTGGCTGGAAACGCTGGCAGGCCAACCCCTCCTGGCGATTGCTGCGATGGCGATGCTGGCCATCATCATGAGCGTGTGCTCTGAGGCGGATGCTTTCATTGCAGCCTCGTTCGTGGGAGTCAGTCCGGTTGCGCAACTGGTGTTTCTCACAGTGGGACCGATGGTGGATCTCAAGCTGGTGGCCCTGCAATGGGGCGTGTGGGGTCGCCGGTTCGTGCTCCGGTTTGTCCCTTTAGCTTTTGCTGGGGCGGTCGGTGGCGCCCTCGCGGTGGGACTGGTGGCGTTATAAAAGCGAGCGCGTGCGAGACGAGTAGGATGGCGAAACGAGTAAAAGTAGCCGTAATGCGTTGTATGGAGGTCGCACATGACAATCAAGGTCGGGGTTTTGGGCGCGAAGGGGCGCGTCGGGCAAGCCATCGTAGAGGGTGTGAACGCAGCGGACGACCTGGAGCTCGTGGCGGAGATTGACCGCGACACCCCGCTGCAGGAGCTCGTGGATAACGGCGCGGAGGTTGTCGTGGACTTCACGCAGCCGGGCGTGGTGATGGATAACCTCAAGTTCGTGGTCGAGCATGGCATCCACGCCGTGGTTGGTACGACTGGTTTTGATGCTGAGCGTTTGGCCAAGGTGGAGGAGTGGACTAAGGCCGAGGGGGCGGGTCACGTGCTCATCGCGCCGAACTTCGCCATTTCGGCCGTGCTTACCATGACGCTGGCAAAGCAGGCTGCGAAGTTCTTCGAGACCGCCGAGGTCATCGAGTTCCACCACCCGACGAAGCTCGACGCACCGTCGGGCACGGCCATCCACACCGCGCAGGGCATTGCTGCGGCACGCAAGGAGGCCGGGTTGGGCGCCATGCCGGACGCTACGGAGCAGTCCTTGGAGGGCGCCCGCGGTGCGGACGTCGACGGCGTGCCGGTGCATGCGGTGCGCATGCGTGGCATGGTCGCGCATGAGGAAGTCATCTTCGGTGCCCAGGGCCAGTCGCTCACCATCCGCCAGGATTCCTACGACCGTTCCTCGTTTACCCCGGGCGTGCTCGTGGGCGTGCGCAATATCGCGGAGCACCCGGGTCTCGTGGTGGGCCTCGATAACTACCTGGATCTGTAATGGCGAAAGAAAAGAAGCTCGACGTCCAGCTCATCGCGGCCACGGCATTCCACGCGCCAGCCGATGTGTCCTGGGCGCCGGATGACTCCGCCACGGACGCGGAGGCGTTGGTCGAGTTCGCGGGACGCGCATGTTACGAGTCCTTCGATAAGCCCAATCCGCGCACGGCGACAAACGAGACGTACCTTCACCACATCATGGAGGTCGGCCACGATGCGTTGCTCGAGCACGCCACGGCGACGCTCTACATCCGGGGCATTTCGCGTTCGGCCTCGCACGAGCTGGTGCGCCACCGTCACTTCTCGTTTAGCCAGTTGAGCCAGCGCTTCGTCCACTCGGAGGAAGCGGAGGTTGTGCTGCCGAACTTGGTGGCAGCGGATCCGGAGCTCACGCGGTTGATGCTGCAGGCCGTGGACGAAACGCGCTTCGTCTACGAGGAGCTGCTGCGCGCGCTCGAGGACAAGCTCGAGGACGAGCCCAATGCGTTGCTGCGTAAGAAACAGGCCCGCCAAGCCGCGCGCGCGGTGCTGCCCAACGCGACTGAGTCGCGGATTGTGGTCACCGGCAATTACCGGGCATGGCGCCAGTTTATTGGCGCGCGGGCGACGGAGCATGCTGACTCGGAGCTGCGGGCCGTTGCAGTGGAATGCCTGAAGATTCTGCGCGAGCAGGCGCCGACGCTCTTTGACGACTTCCACATCACGCAGCTGCCGGATGGGACGGAGATGGCGTCGAGCCCGTTCGCGTGAGCGTGGGCTGGCGGATCGGATTTAGACGCCACTCGCGGCCCGATGTCCACATGAGGGCCATGAGCGGGTAACCTTGTACCCCATGAGCACAGGTATGACAGCAAAGAATGGCGTTGAGACGTTCGGACGCGTCGGAGTTGCTATGGTCACCCCGTTTGACGGGGATGGCAACCTCGATCTGCCGGGCGCGCGACGCCTTGCCGCTCATCTCGTCGATAGCGGGATTGACCAGCTGGTCATCTCAGGAACGACGGGCGAATCGCCGACGACGACGCCGGCGGAGAAGGTAGACCTGCTCAAGGCCGTCAAGGCCGAGGTTGGCGACCGCGCGAAGATCTGCGCGGGCGTCGGTACGAATAACACGGCCGTGTCCATCGAGATGGCACGCGCCGCCACTGAGGTAGGCGTTGACAGTCTCCTCGTCGTGGCACCGTACTACTCCAAGCCCTCCCAGGAGGGCGTCTACCGCCACTTTGCTGCTATCGCGGATGCAACGGATACTCCGATCTGCGTCTATGACATCCCTGGCCGCTCTGGCATCGCCATCGAGGCAGATACTCTGCGTCGCTTGGCGGAGCTACCCACCATCCGTGCCGTCAAGGACGCCAAGGGCAACCTTGGACTTGGCGCCGAACTCATGCGAGAGACCGGTTTGGCCTGGTACTCCGGCGATGATCCGCTCAACCTGCCCTGGGTCGCCCTGGGTGCATCGGGCTTTATCTCCGTCGTCGGCCACGCCGCGCCGCAGGCTCTCGCAGAACTTTATACTTCGTTTGAAGCCGGCGATCTGGCGCGTGCGCGCGAGATTAACGCCGAGATCTTGACCCCGCTCATTCACGCACAGGCGCGTCTGGGTGGAGCAACCATGGCAAAAGCGGCCCTGCGACTGCAGGGCATTGATTGCGGAGAGCCGCGTCTTCCGGTCCTCGGAGCGAATGAGGACGAGATTGCTGCTCTGCGCCTAGATATGGAAAAGGCTGGAGTCCTTTAAGAATGACTGAACCCCAAAAACGTGCCCGGAAGGTGACCCGCAAGGCGGGCCCGCCGGCAGAAAGCAACGAAGCGGCCTCGAACGAGGCGGCTTCGCCGGTTTTCCAGGCTCCCTCCGAGCAGGCTTCTGCGGCGAATAACAACGCCTCCAACGAGGCTCACTCGTCGTCCTCCAACGACGACGAGGGCAACGGCCGCCGCCGCTCGCGCGGTTCCCGTGGCGGCCGTGGCCGCGGCGGAAACAACCGTGGCAACAACGGCAATAACAACAATAACGGCAATGACAACGGTGGCGACCAAAACCACGGCGGCAACAACCGTGGCCGTGGCCGTGGTCGCGGCGGCAACAATGGCGGCAAGAATAATGGCCGCGGTCGCCGCAACGTGCCGAAGTCGATGCAGGGCGCCGACCTGACCCAGCGCCTGCCGGAACCGCCGAAGCAGCCGAAGGACGCACTGCGTCTCTACGCGCTGGGCGGCATTTCCGAAATCGGCCGCAACATGACGGTCTTCGAGTACGGCGATGACATCCTCATCATCGACTCGGGCGTCCTCTTCCCGTCCTCGGGCGAGCCGGGCGTCGACCTCATCCTGCCGGACTTCGGCCCGATTGAGAAGAAGCTCAAGAAGGTCAAGGCTCTGGTCGTGACCCACGCGCACGAGGACCACATTGGTGCGATCCCGTGGCTGCTCAAGCTGCGCCCAGATCTGCCGATCATCGCTTCGCGCTTTACCATCGCGCTCATCGCCGCGAAGTGCAAGGAGCACCGCCAGAAGCCGAAGTTCGTTGAGGTCAACGAGAAGTCGGATCTCAACTACGGCCCGTTCCGCCTGCGCTTCTGGGCCGTCAACCACTCCATCCCGGACGCGCTGGGCATCATGCTTGGCACCCCGGCTGGCAACATCATCCACACGGGTGACATCAAGATGGACCAGACGCCGCTCGACGGCCGTCCCACCGACCTGCCGGCGCTGTCCCGCTACGGCGACGAGGGCGTGGACCTCATGCTCTGTGACTCGACGAACGCGAACATCCCGGGCGTTTCGGCCTCTGAGGGCGACATCCCGGCGACCTTCCGTCGCCTGGTCTCGGGCGCGAAGCAGCGCGTTATCATCGCGTCCTTCGCTTCGAACGTCTACCGCGTGCAGGCTGCTATCGATGCCGCCGTCTACGCCGGCCGCAAGGTCGCCTTCAACGGTCGCTCGATGATGCGCAACATGGAAATCGCGGAGAAGCTCGGCTTCCTCAAGGTTCCGCGCGGCACCATCATCCCGATTGATGAGGCCGCAAAGATGGCCCCGCACAAGGTCCTGCTCATCACGACAGGTACGCAGGGCGAGCCGATGGCGGCGCTGTCGCGCATGGCCCGCCGTGAACACCGCCAGATCACCGTTCGCGCAGGTGACATGATCATCTTCTCCTCCTCGCTCATCCCGGGCAACGAGGAAGCCGTCTACGGTGTCATGAACATGCTCTCGCAGATCGGCGCTGAGGTCATCACCAACAAGGAAGCCAAGGTCCACGCTTCGGGTCACGGCTACGGTGGCGAGCTGCTCTTCCTGTACAACGCGGCACGCCCGAAGAACGCTATGCCGGTCCACGGCGAGTGGCGCCACCTGCGTGCGAACAAGCAGCTGGCTATCTCCACCGGCGTTCCGGAGGATCGCGTGGTTCTCGCACAGAACGGCGTTGTGGTCGAGCTACGCCACGGCCGCGCGCAGGTCGTCGGCCAGATTCCGGTCGGTAACCTCTACGTGGACGGCGTGTCCATGGGCGAAGTCGACGCTGACACCCTGGCTGACCGCACCAACCTCGGTGCCGGCGGCGTTGTCTCCATCACCTGCGTCATCGACAATCGTACGATGCGCCTCATGGAGCACCCGACCGTCGCGACGACGGGCTTCTCCGACGACGACCGTGCCCTCGTGCCGGAGGTCGCCAAGCTCGTGGAGAACACCATGAACGATCTGGCCGCGGAAGGCGAAAACGACACCTACCGCATGGTCCAGAAGCTGCGTCGCAAGGTCTCCAAGCTCATGGAGTCCAAGTACAAGCGCGAGCCGGTCATCCTGCCGACCATCGTCCCGACCGCGTCGGGCAACGTCGTCGCCGATGATGACGAGGTCCACGCGTCCCTCGAATCGCTCTAAGCGACACCGCGCACAGCGCCCCAGCCGCAGCCCGGCTGGGGCGCTCGGCGTTTTCACAGAACTGTGAAGTTACGCCGAATTCCTGTACAGATTCGGTGAGTGTGCGTGAGGCGCGTTCGCGTGGGTAGTGCGCGACTATGCTGGGGCTCATGTCTTTTTCGTCTGCTGAACGCGCCCGCTTGGTGGCGCTCTTCCATGAACTTGGTCCGGATGCCCCCACGCTGTGCGAAGGATGGACCACGCGCGATCTCGCCGCACACCTGTGGGTGCGCGAGAACCGCCCCGATGCCGCCGCAGGCATGTTCGTGCCGGCACTCGCTGGTCGCCTCGACAACGCCATGGCGCAGGCCAAGGGGCGCGACTTCGATGAGCTTGTGGACGCGTGGGGGAGGGGAGCCTCAAAGTACAATCCTTTGCGTTACGCCGACTCGAAGGTGAATTTCGCGGAGCACTACATTCACTTGGAAGATGTGCGCCGCGCCAATGGGCAGACTACGCCGCGGGATTTCTCGGACGCGGTCAGCGACGAGATGTATTCGACTCTGGGCATGCTCGCCAAGCGTATGCTCTCCAAGTCTGCGCAGCCGGTCGCGCTTTTCGCGGCGGGCTACCCGCGCATCCTCGTCGCGGATAAGCACGGCGTGGCGGCCAACGGCGGCGCCGTCGTTCGTGTGTCTGGCACGGTGGGCGAGCTCATCCTGTGGACCTACGGCCGCGACGCCGCGGAGGTCACCATCGAGGGTGATGCGTCTGCCATCCACCGCGCCAGCCTCTAAGTCAAGCCCAATCGCTTGACAATCACGTGTGCCGCGGAAAAGAGCGCCATATATAGAGAAAACATCCTGTCGCCCGTGTGGCGCGTGTGATTATTGGGGTTGTAGTCGCTAAAGTGGCGACTATGTCTGTCAAAAATGCTGCTTCGCGAGGCGCGCGGGGCAAGAAGGGTGCGTCGAGCACCCATCGTTCCGCGCGCCGTAACCAAACAGCCGGGGCCTCAGCGTCGCGCTCGCGTCCTGCAGGCCGGGCGCGTTCCGGCGCGCCCGAAACGCTGTCCGTCACCTCCTCGCACCGCGCTGCCGTGTCCGCCGACGAGCGGACCGGTAGCGCTTTCCGTGCGGTAGGCCACGGTCTCGGCGCGGCGTTTGGTTTTACGGCCCGCGGTGTGGGTTCACTTACCCGTGGGCTGGGCAGCGGCATAGCCAGCGCCGCGCGGCGTGGTGACAGCTATGACGATTATGACGAGGTCGACGAGTTCGACGACAACTTTGAAGCAGAGGAGTCAGACACCATTTCTGGTCGCACGTCCCGGTCCGGAGCTACATCCAAGGCAGGGAAGAAGCAGGACGACACGCAGGCTGCCGTCGACGCGGAGCTCGACAACCTTGCCAGCCGCCACGCCCCGCGCGGCGTGCACGTGGAGAACCCGGACGCCTGGGGCTTAGTCCTCATCGGTCTGGCAGCGGTCCTCGGCGCGTCCGTGTGGCTTGATATCGCGGGCCCCATCGGCGCAGCTATCGCGACCGCAGCACACCTGGCCATCGGTGCGGGTGCCGTCGTGCTGCCCGTCGCTCTCATCGCGCTAGCCCTCGTGCTCATGTTCGACCTCCATGGACCCGAGGGCGTCATGAGCGCCCGCGTCATTGGCGGAACCGCCATCATCATCGTGTCCATGCTCGGGCTCATCCATCTCTTCGCGGGCAACCCCACCGAGTGGGTGGACCGCGAATTCGCTGGCGGTGCCGTGGGTGCCTGGACCGGCGGTCTGCTCGCTGCCGGTTTCTCCAGCTACGTCGCCATCCCGCTGCTCATCCTGGTCATCATCTACGGTGCGCTCACCGTCACTGGCATCACCATGCGACAGGCGTGGGATTGGGTCGTCTCCGTCGTGAAGTCTTGGCTGCCCGAGCGCGGTACCGAAGACTACGACGAGGGTGAGGACCTTTATGGCCGCGCCGACTCTGATATCGATGCCATCGCCGAGGGGCGTTCCCGCCCGAGCGAGGAGCGTCGTCCCCGCGCCGTGCGCAGCCCGATGGAGAACTACCCGGTGGAGGAGCCTGGCCGTCATCCAATGGATACGGAGGACGTTCCGCGCAGCCCCCGCCGCCGCTCCCAGCAGATCCCCCGCCCGGCCACGAACCAGCGCGTCGGCGACACGGACGAGTTCCCGGCCGTTACCGAGCCGGCCACGATGTCCTTTGCCGCCCAGGAGCCCGAGCCTGAGCCGGAAGCCCCGACGCGCTCCATCAAGCGCTCGGCGTCGGTCGCTGACATTGTCTCGTCGCGCAAGCAGGATTCCGGTTCGCTCAAGCGCACTGCCACGACCGCTGCCAACACCGTCGCTGGTGCTGCGGCGGGTGCTGCTGCAGGCGCCGCCACCGGTGCCGTGCGCGAGGGCGCCAAGACCGCCGCGGCCGTGTCCGGTGCGGCCGCTGCTGCTGCCGATGCCACCGGGCGTATCAGCCAGGCCGTCTCCACGCCGCCGAAGGCAGCCCCGGCTGCCGAAGCCCCGGTTTCTGACACCAAGGCGTCGTCACGCGAAGCCATCCGTGAGGCCATCATCGCCCGCTCCGGCATGGACCCGGCGACCGGTCGCAACGTGGAGGCGGAAGCCGAGGCTGGAAAGGCTGCGGCTGCGGCCCCGGCGGCATCGGCAAGCCCCGCGGCGTCTGGCGCCGCCGGACAGTCGGACACGCACTACGACCTGCCGCAGACCTCGCTGCTTACCGCTGGCGCACCGACGAAGGCCCGTACGGAGGTCAACGACCGCATCATCGAGGCGATCACCGAGGTCTTTGACGAGTTCAAGGTCGACGCACAGGTCACCGGCTTCTCGCGCGGCCCTACGGTCACACGCTACGAGATTGAGCTCGGCCCGGGCGTCAAGGTCTCGAAGATTACGAACCTGCAGTCCAACCTCGCCTACGCCGTGGCGACGGAGAATGTTCGCCTGCTTACGCCGATCCCGGGCAAGTCTGCCGTGGGTATTGAGGTCCCCAACCCGGACCGTGAGATGGTGCGCCTGCGTGAGGTCCTCGACTCGGACAATATGCATGCCTCGGACGACCCGATGCTCATCGGCCTGGGCAAGGACATCGAGGGCGAGTTCATCTCCTCCTCGATTCAGAAGATGCCGCACTTGCTCGTCGCCGGTGCGACCGGTTCCGGTAAGTCCGCGTTCGTGAACTCTATGCTCGTCTCGCTGCTTACCCGCGCGACGCCGGAGCAGGTGCGCCTCATCCTCGTCGACCCGAAGATGGTGGAACTCACGCCATACGAGGGCATCCCGCACCTCATCACGCCGATCATCACGCAGCCGAAGAAGGCCGCGGCGGCCCTGCAGTGGCTCGTCGAAGAGATGGAGCAGCGCTACATGGACATGAAGTCCGCGCGCGTGCGCCACATCAAGGACTTCAACCGCAAGGTCCTCTCCGGCGAGATTCAGGCTCCGGCGGGGTCGCAGCGCGAGATGCACCCGTATCCGTTCATCGTCTGTGTCGTCGACGAGTTGGCCGACCTCATGATGACCGCCCCGAAGGAGATCGAGGAGTCCATCGTCCGCATCACGCAGAAAGCGCGTGCGGCTGGTATCCACCTCGTACTCGCCACCCAGCGTCCGTCCGTGGACGTCGTCACCGGTCTCATCAAGACCAACGTGCCGTCGCGTCTCGCGTTCGCGACGTCGTCGCTCACCGACTCTCGCGTCATTCTCGACCAGGGCGGCGCGGAGAAGCTCATCGGCATGGGCGATGGCCTGTTCATCCCGCAGGGTGGTCGCCCCGTGCGTATGCAGGGTGCCTTCGTCGCCGACGACGAAATCCAGGCTGTCGTTGACGCCGCTAAAGCACAGGGCGAACCGGACTACACGGAGGGCGTCACTGAGGACAAGCAGGCCGAATCTAAGAAGGATATCGACGAGGACATCGGAAAGGACCTCGACGACCTGCTCGAGGCCGTCGAGCTCGTCGTCACCTCGCAGCTCGGCTCGACCTCGATGCTCCAGCGCAAGCTGCGCATCGGCTTCGCCAAGGCCGGCCGCCTCATGGACCTTATGGAATCTCGCGGTATCGTCGGTCCCTCCGAGGGCTCCAAGGCCCGCGAGGTGCTCACCAAGCCTGAGGAACTCGAGACCATGCTGTGGTACTTGAAGGGCGCCGACCCGGCCGAGGCACCCAAGGAAGTCCAGGAGGAGCTTGACCTGGAGGCTGACTCCGCCGAGGAGAGCTCGGACACTGAGGGGACGACGACCGTCGAGGCGACGTACAACCCGTCCTCCGGCGCGTTCTAATCCGGCTGTGACCATAAACCCCGTGGCGCTTACGAGTGCCACGGGGTTTCGTGTAAGCTAGCCCAAGTATTGGAGGGGAGTACCCCACTCCGTCGGCGCTGATCGTCAACACGGTCAGTTGTGCGGCGCCTAGCGTCGCACGGCTCCCGGTCGCGCCGGCCCGCATCAGTTTCCGCGCCCGCGGGAGCGGGCGGGCGGGGGAGACCTCCGGTCTTTTTTGCAACGTCGACCGGAGGATACGTCTTTATGCACGTCCCGCTATGGATATGGGCGGTTACGCTCATTGTCATTCTTGGCTTCTTTATCTTTGACTTCTACTCCCACGTGCGCACCCCGCACGAGCCGACTCTCAAAGAGTCCGGCATGTGGACCTTGTTCTACGTCTGTCTCGCGCTGCTCTTCGGCGCGATGGTCTGGATTGTCTGGGACCACGAACACGGCATGCAGTACCTCACGGGTTACGTGACGGAAAAGGCGCTGAGTGTCGATAACCTCTTCGTCTTCGCGCTCATCATGGGTGCCTTCAAGATTCCGCGCAAGTACCAGCAAAAGGTGCTGCTCATCGGTATTGTTCTCGCGCTGGCATTCCGCCTCGTCTTTATTTTGCTCGGAGCTGCCGTTATTGCGGCGTGGTCGGACGTGTTCTACCTGTTCGCGATCTTCCTGCTCTACACAGCCGTGAAGCTCATTATCGACGAGATTCGCGATGCCCCGGAGACCGACCCGAACGACATGTTCATCATCAAGATGCTCCGCAAGGTCATCCACGTCACCCCGCGCTACCATGGCGATAAGCTCACCCACCGCGACGAGAAGTCCGGGAAGAAGGGGCTTACCCCGCTCTTCATTGCCCTGGTAGCCATCGGAGCCGTTGACGTCATGTTCGCCTTCGACTCCATCCCGGCTATCTACGGCATCACGAGCGAGGCTTACCTCGTCTTCACCGCGAACGCCTTCTCGCTCATGGGCCTGCGCCAGATGTACTTCCTGCTCGACGGCCTCCTTGACCGTCTGGTCTACCTGCCCTACGGTCTCGGACTCATCCTGTTCTTCATCGGGTCCAAGCTCCTGCTCCACGCCCTCCACGATAACAACCTGCCGTTCATCAACGGCGGCGAGGACGTCCACGGTGCCCCAGAGATTTCCACCGTCGGCTCGCTCATCACGATTGTCAGTATCCTCACCATTACGGTGCTGCTGTCTATCTGGAAGAACAAGCGCGACGAGGCCCAAGGCGGCATCCGCGTCTCCCACAACCACTACGACTGGGATGACGAGGGCAACAAGATTGTCCGCGACAAGAAGGGCGACCTCATCGGCTTTGCCTCCGAGGTTCCCAAGGCACAACTGCCTTAACCCCACAACGCACTAACGCCCCGCGATGACGCGGGGCGTTTCTTTTGTCTTAGTCCTCGAAGCTATTAATCACCGGGTTCCACTCGCGCACGGCACGCGCGGTGACAATGCCTTCCGTGTGGAACGGGTCGCCGTCCATGAGCTCAATAGCCTGGGCGACGGTTGTGTTCTCGTCCTCGTACTGCGTGACGATGAGCGCGCCACCCTTCGAATCAGTAAACGGGCCGGAGCCGAGAATGTGGCCCTGTGCCTTGAGATCGTTGATGAAGTCACGGTGCTTCGGGCGGACATCGGCGAGGCGGGGGTCGTTGGGGGTGTAATCGTAGATAAAGGCGAAGTACTTCATGGCCCCCAAGTGTAGGCGGTAGCCCGCGGGCGGGGAGGGGGAACGGGTAGGATAACTGGCGTGAAGACCGCAAGCCCCGCTCAGAAGCCGTCGAATTGGAACCTGCCCAATCTGTTGACGAGTCTTCGCATTCTTTTTATTCCTGTCTTCGCGTGGCTCGCGCTCACTGACCACCAGTGGTGGGCGTTTATCGTCTTCGTCCTGCTCATGATCACGGACAAGCTCGACGGCGACATCGCCCGCGCCCGCAATATCGTGACGGACTTCGGCAAAATCGCCGATCCCATCGCAGACAAGGCGCTCATGACCACCGCGCTCATCTGCCTCAACGTTGCCTACGGCCTGCCGTGGTGGATCACCATCGTCATTCTCGTGCGCGAGTTGGGCATTACTTTCTGGCGCATGTTCCTCCTGCGCCAGGGCAAGGTCGTGCCGGCCTCCAAGGGCGGCAAGCTCAAGACCGCGCTCCAGTCGCTTGCCGTAGGGCTGTACCTCTGCCCGCTGCCGCACTGGATGGATGTGCCCAACCTCGTGGTCATGCTGCTCGCCGTCGTCGTCACCGTCGTGACCGGCATCCAGTACCTCATCGATGGCCGGCGTGAAAATGCGTAGCGCCGATCTTCTCGCCCTCCTCGTCGCCCGCGGAGAGACCGTCGCGTTCTGCGAGTCCCTTACCGCAGGTCTTGCCGCCGCCACGCTTGCCGATGCCCCCGGTTCCTCCGCCGCCCTCCGCGGCGGCCTTGTCACCTACGCGACTGAGGTCAAGAGTCACTTCACGGGTGTGCCCGTCGCAGTACTCGAGGCCCAAGGCGTTGTGTCCGCCGCGACTGCCCGGGTCATGGCCCATGCCGCCGTGCGCGAAACCGGCGCCGACTGGGGCGTCTCGCTCACCGGCGTCGCAGGCCCCGACCTCCAAGAGGGCAAGGCACCCGGCACCGTCTACATCGGTATCTGGAACAACGCTGCGAACGACGGTCAGGAATTCGCCGCTGTGGGCCTGGGCGGGACGCGCGCCGAGATTCGCCGCGGCGCCGTGGACCAAGCCTTTGATTTCCTCGCAGAATGCCTGGCAGCAGCACCCGTGAAAGAAAATTGAGTCGAGCGGGAACAACTTTGCACCGCGGCCCGTTGTACTCAGTGATGAACACAACTACTGCACTACTTGATAAGACCGTTTCCACGTCCGTGGCTCCGGCCGAGCGCCGTCGTGCACCCGAGCCGCTCCTACGCGAAGCCCTTGGACTTACCCTCCGTGCCTTCCGCGCGGACAAGGGCGTGACGCTGCGCGAACTCGCAGCCATCGCCCACGTCTCGCCCGGCTACCTGTCTGAGCTCGAGCGCGGCCGTAAGGAGGTCTCCTCGGAGATGCTCGCCGCCGTCTGCCACGGCCTAGACACCACGGTGGCGGAGGTCCTCATTGAGGCCGCCGGCAACATGGTTCTGCCCTCCGTCGAGGAGGAGCTGGCCAACACCGCTCCCGCCGCCTCCGAGGCCTAAACCCGGACACAGAGCACCCGCCTCTGCGCGGGTGCGTGTGCGTATCTGGACCTACCTGGCCCTCCGAGGATGGTCATTCACCCTGCTCGCGGATTCACGCCAAGAGGCGCATCCTGCATGAATGGCTATCCTCCGAGGGTCGTCTCGTGCGCGTCGAGCCAGAACCTGTGTGTTTCCCGGCAATGAGGTGGCGAATCGATGACAAATGCCTACCCCGTAGGGGAGAATGGCGGCGCCCGGCCGAACGCTTGACTAGGATGGTGGCCGGATTAGAAACGAAATTCTTTAGGAGAAAGGGCCACACAGAAGCTATGGCTAACCCGTTTGTGAAGGCATGGAAGTACCTCATGGCACTCTTTGATTCCAAGATCGAGGAGAACGCGGATCCCAAGGTACAGATTGAGCAGGCCATCTCCGAGGCCCAGCGCCAGCACCAGGAGCTCTCCCAGCAGGCTGCTGCCGTCATCGGTAACCAGCGCCAGCTGGAGATGCAGCTCAACCGCCGCCTGGGCGACATTGAGAAGCTGCAGGCGAACACCCGCCAGGCCATTCAACTCGCCGACAAGGAGCGCGCGAACGGCAACGAGGCCAAGGCCATCGAGTACGAGAACGCTGCCGAGGCTTTTGCCGCGCAGCTCGTCACCGCCGAGCAGTCCGTGGAGGACACGAAAAAGCTCCACGACCAGGCTCTGCAGCAGGCTGCCGCGGCTCGCCAGGCTGTCGAGCGCAACGCCACCGTGCTGCGCGAGAAGGTCCAGGAGCGCTCCAAGCTGCTCTCCCAGCTCGAGCAGGCCAAGATGCAGGAGAAGGTCTCCGAGTCCCTGCAGTCCATGAACGAGCTCACCAATACCAACACGCCGTCGCTCGACGCTGTGCGTGACAAGATCGAGCGTCGTTACGCCAACGCGCTGGGCCAGGCTGAGCTCGCGGAGAACACCGTCGACGCCCGCATGCGCGAGGTCCAGCAGTCGGGCATCCAGATGGCGGGCCACTCCCGTCTCGAGCAAATCCGCGCCGAGATGAACGCCCCGAAGTCCGTCGAGGGCACCAAGGCAGACGCCATCGAGGCACCGTCTACCGCCTCCTCGGCTGCCGATGCCGCCGCACAGCCCAACACGGCCTCCGACGACGCCGTCCAGGCTCGCCTCCGCGAGCTCCGCGGCGAGCAGTAACCTAAGATAGCTCGGGCCCCGGCATCAGTAGGATGCCGGGGCTTCGTTGCGCCTAGCGACGGCAGTTTAGAACAACGAAGGGTCCGGAACCGCGCGGTTCCGGACCCCTCATTGTCCTAAAATCTGTCCCTAAATCCTGGCGTGCGCCGTCGCCACCGATGGCGGTCCATTAGGACGACCGAGCGTGGGACGCCATCCATTCCTTCATGGATGAGAATGGTCCGCGGTAATAGGCCTGGTTCGAGAAGTCGTAGGAACCGAATTCAATTGTGCCGTCGGGAAGGCGGTGATGCACCGCGTAGGAAAACCCGTCATAGTGTTCCACCGGGAACCAGTACTGTAAGTCGAGGCCAAAGCCCTGGCACAAGTCACCGAAGGCTCCGTAGCCAGTATCGATGTAGTACATCTCCCGCGGATCGTAGTGAGGCGAAACTAGTACGAAACCCGGTGCCCTGAAGTCGCCGTATTGGGTGAAAAATTCTCGATATTCGTTGGGTACCGACTCCGGTAGTGACGTTGTGGCCGCTGTGATATACCTTTCGCGCTCGGCGTAGGAGATGAGTCGGTGGTCGCGATCGTTCTTAAAAGTATCGGGGTCAATCATGCCGTTCGTCGCTTCCTATATAGTGGCTACGACATCCCACCCCGACATCGACGAAGAATCCACAAATCTGATCACCAGAATCCTCAAAGCCTAAGCCAAAACTCGCGGACTAGGAAAAATTTGTTATGTCCATGAGGTTTTGGACTAGGACAAATTGTGCAAGTCTGGTTGAAGTAGGGATCGAGGATGAGCTCGGGGTACTGGTTCGAGTTCCCGGCTGAATGGGGTGTAGTCGGCCTTGATCTAGTTGAAGCCCTAGGGGCAGGTGATGAGTTTCGCGGAGTGAGGGGCTGGGCTGAAGTGGTGGAAATTTTAGTTGTCGTTTCCAACACGATGTCAAGTGCGAGCAATTACAATAATCTGAAAATAGTAACTACATCACATAAAGCTGAGAAGGCGAAATGGTGACACAAGGCTCGCACAAGGGCCTGGTTGGTCGAAGTAGGTGGAAAACGAGCATTTTCGGTACTGTAATTCTGTTGGCGTTGCAAGCATTACCTGCGCTAGCTGCGGACAGCTCGAATTTCGATTTTCCAGTTAGACCGGCTATGGAATCGCAGCCAATTTCTGAGGAGACTTCAGGGCTTCGTGTTGTTGCACCTGAAGACCGGGAGGATTACGAGAAGGAGTTTTATTTTCCTGAGGATGAGCCTGTTACTGTCGATGGCCAGAAGGGCCAGACACAGCAGGATCTTGAGCAAACTCGCGAGTTACTCGAAAGGGTAGTTGAAGATAGCCAACCGCAGAGTGAATTGGTTCAAGGTAGCATGTGGTCGGATCGTTATGGGGTGCCGCTTGATGTTGATCGGCAACGTGCGGATTATGCTGAGGTGACCGTTGCAGAGGAAAGTTCTCAGGTCGATAGCTTGGCGCGGGCGGCATATCGATGTGAGTCCTTTTGGCCAACGGGTATTGAAGTGTGCGGTGCAACTCTCGATCAATATGAGCGTCTAGGAGGTCTGACGAGTTGGCTTCTTTACCCAACGGAGGTGAAGAAACAAAACCCTGACGGGCGAGGTTTCCGTCAGCAGTTTGTTAATGGGTGGATTTACTGGTCGCCGGAGCATGGTGCGCATGCGGTGTCTCGAATGACTGCCGCAGTGTGGGCGCGCAATGGCTGGGAAGCGGGATGGCTTGGTTATCCGACCAGTGGCGAAAACCCAGTCAACGGTGCGACCGCTCTCGACGGTGAGGTTTCAGGTTGGATGCAGCAATTTGAAGGCGGCAGGATTTATCGAAGTCCGGCACTTCAAGGCTTCCAAGTGGCGAGCATCAATGGCTTAATTTTAGACAAGTGGTTGGCTGAAGGTGGAACAAACTCGACGCTCGGCTTTCCTGTGGCAGATGAGGCGATGACGCCAGATCGGGTTGGGCGATTTTCGCGATTTCAAGGCGGATCCATTTATTGGCATCCACGGTTTGGTGCGCACTCCGTGGAGGGGGAAATACTTCAGAAATGGGGTGCAGCTGGATTTGAAGTGGGTGAGTATGGTTACCCCATTGCTGATGCCGTGGTTGAAGAGGGAACTCTGCAAGCAACGCAGCAGTTTGAGAATGGAATTATTCGAGGCAAGGTCTTTGATGGCTCTGACGGATATGTGACTCCTTACATCTATTTTCCATCTCCTGCTGACGCGGAAGAGTATTTCCGGAGCATCGAAAACAGCATTTTGCAGAACGGATACGGGAGTGTTCCGGCGGTTGCCGAGCGAGCCGCAATTACCAAAGAATATGGCCCGTGCGTGCTTGAACCGCAGTATATTCATCGACGCACAAAAAGCGGTGCCACGGGTGAAGACAAGATAGTCGGATTTAAGGCTTATACTAAGTGTTCCAAACGGGTAACGAGAATCGACCATTCGCTAAGTCTGCATGCCCATCAATGGTTTCCGTTGCCAATGGGATCATTTGTCAAATTAGCGGAGTTTGAAAATCATAGCTTAAGTGAGGCGAGCTTAAAGTCTGAGGCCCTTGCATATAAATGCGACGGGGACAAGAAGACAATCTTCGGTGGTTCGGTTGCTGGAACTATCGATGTAAGTGGAAAGAAGTACTATGCACGTGCCTATCCACCAAATACACGATTGGAGTGTGGAATAAAATGAGTCCAATGTACCCACCTAACGTTTTGCCCGATTGCCAACGTTACTATAGGTGGTGGTGGCGTCAATCCGAGGAACTGTGGGCAGTCCATGCAATGGACGACTATCCCGAAATGGAAGAGCTAACTAGTGGGTTGGACTACAAGTTTCTCTCGTGTGAATGTGTCACAATCGACTATAGGAAAAGTCTCCACGGCACATACGGGATCACCCGTCCACTTGAGACCGGTGAAGAGTTTTTGATCGCTGTGAGTTTTCACGGAGAGCCGCATGAATCAGAATTCAATGCAATTGGTGAGCACGCAGTGTCTCACCGTGCTCATTGTGAACGGTGGACGGCTGGTCTGAACGAAGAATATCCCGACGATGATTATCGGATCGTTCAGCTACAAATGGGATGGATTCGTGAGGATGTATTAGCGATGCTGCCGCGGATGCCTAGCTGGTATCCGCTACCGGAGCCGAGTTGGGGCCCGGATCCAAGCCAACGCCCTGCCCCCTACCGCCCAGAGTCACCGCGAAAAAGGAGCTAGTTCAAACAGTTGCCGACGTGAGACCTTCTGACCTCGAAAGTACGGCCTATCATTGATGAAGTCCGTTTGCACAACCAAGGCTTCATTGAGCTGGTCATAACTGTAGAACTCCTGGTCATCCAAGTATTCCGCGCACCAGGTCTGCGCAATGTCGACAGCTCTTTCCACGTTTGCCTTTTACCGCGGGCTGTAGCTTTTAGCCGCAGTAATACCCATCTGATAGAAGTCCGCCAGCTTGCGTACCCTGCGACAGGAATACGCCCACGCAACCCCACGCCGCCGGGCGTAGTGCGATCAGCCGATAGCAGTGTGGAACAACGAAGGACCCAGATGCGCGCGGTTCTGGGTCCTTCCTTGTTCTGAAATCCAGGCTGGCGTCCTAGTCGCCGACTCCGCGGGCCTGGAGCGCTTCGCCCATCGCGCGGGCGCGGCGGATGGACCGGATAATGACCGGCGTGCCGAAAGCCAGCGGACTAAAGCCGGCGCCGCGGGCCTTGCGGGCATCGAGGACCTCGTAGACTGTCTCGAACATGAGCGGGATGAGCCGGATGGTGAGCGACATGGCGAGGCTGATGGTTTCCACCGGTAACCCGAAGCGGGCGAGTGGGCGCAGGGAGTCCTCGAGGGACTCCATGATGGCGTCCACCGTGGAGGTGAGCGTGAGGAGGAATGCGGCCATCATCGCGGCGAAGATGGTGAGGAACATGACCACGGCGTACTCGAAGTCGCGAGCCCACCACTGGAAGGCGGCGAGTGGAACGAGGATAAACAGCGGCGGCCACATCTGGCTCCACGCAATCTTCGGCGGAACCTTTGCGATGACAAAGGCGAGCGCCGGGAGTAAGACGGAGGCCGCGGCGAGCGGTATCGTGCGGCAGAAGATGCTCGTCACCAGGATGAAGACGATCAGAATGAGGATCTTCCAGCTCGGCTTCATCCGGTGAATGAACGTGTCGCCTGGAACGTAGACGGACAGCGGGATATTCGTGCGGCGTTTCATGTTTTAGAGGGGACGGGTGGCCATGAGGTCACGGTAGAAAGAGATGACCTCATCGGGCGTGCCGTCGGCGGCCACGTGGTGGTCGTCGATGCATATGACGCGGTCGAAGTCCGAAAGGAACTCGAGATCGTGGGTAACGACGATGAGCTGTTGCTCAAGCTTGGCAAACTCGCGCTTGATGCGGTCACGGTTGCGCAAATCGAGTAGCGTCGTGGGCTCGTCCGCGATGATGAGGACTGGGTCGATGACGAGTACGGCGGCCAGCGCTAGCAACTGCTTTTGTCCACCGGAGAGGGTGTGCGGCGATTGTTCGGCGCGGTCGGCGAGACCAAAGCGGTCAAGGGCGGCATCGGCACGCTGGTTGCGCTCGGCCTTGGGGAGCTTGAAGCGGCGCAGGGAGAAGGCGACGTCGTCGCGCACCTGCGGCATGACGATTTGGTTCTCGGCGTCAGAGAAGACGAAGCCGACCTTCTGGCGGATCTCTTTGCCGTGCTCGGCGACGTCGAGGCCGTCGACGGTGACGGTGCCAGTGGTGGGCTCTCCCAGGCCGTTGATAAGACGCGTGAGCGTAGACTTGCCGCCGCCGTTCTCACCGATGATGCCGATGCGCTGTTCGGTAAGCGTGAGGTTGATGTCGTCGAGGATGAGCGTCTCGTCATAGGACACGCCCACCCCGCGGAATTCGACCTTAGGCAACGGCGGCCTTCTTCGAAGCGGTCTTCTTGTGGCCCATAAGATCCGGGAACGCGGCGTGGACAGCGAGCGCGATGAGGATGGCGACGACGAGTTTGCCGGAGTCCGGCGCGATGAAGGGCAGTTGGGCCGCGAAGGCTGCCGATGCCTCCATGCCCGAGCGCACCATGAGGCCCAGAGCGCCGCAGGTGTACTGCACCGCAAGGCCGACGAATGCTGCGATGGCGAGCATGACGGTCATGCCGCCCTTGTTGCGCGGGGAACGGTAGGCGATGAGGCCAGCGATGGCGGGGGAGATGACGTAGCCGATGATGTAGCCGGCCGTGGGGCCCGCGAGTGCGCGCAGGGTGGTGCCGCCGCCTGCGAGGACAGGAAGAGCGAGACCGAGGAAGAGGAAGAGGAGACCGACGTACATGCCGCGACGGCCGCCAAGCACCAAGCCGGCGAGGATGAGCGCGGCGTTCTGGAGGACGATCGGAACGCCAGCCGTGCCGATAGGGATGGAGACGAAAGCGAGGACAATGACAAGTGCGGTAAAGACGGCCACGTAGGCAAGATCTGTGGCGAGAGAGTTCTTCTTCATAGCGAGAAACTGTAGCACCGCGGATGGAAAACCCAGTAAAAGAGGGATTTTGAACAGCGTTCATGCAGGGCATTGGGGGACGGCGTCCACGACGGGCCAAGGGGGCGCGGTACACTGGCCGCCATGCGTTTGACCGAATACCACCAATTGATCGTCGACGAATTTGGTGACTCCGAGGGAAAGTGGATTTCGCACTCCCACGTGCTGGCGAAGCTCGGCGGCACGGCGGACGAACTCATCGAACGTGGCGTCGATCCGCGCGACGTCTGGCGCGAGTTGTGTGAGGATTTTGAAGTCCCTGAAGAACGACGCCTGGGCGTGGACTACAACAGTAAGTAGGAGAGTTCCCGAACACGCGCCGAAAATTCGAACATCGAACATTCGTGCGTGTAGTATGAGGGGCATGTTCCGGCGGGACGTAGAGTTCTGTGCATACCGCGGGACGCAGGATGAAAGAAAATACTTGCACCGCGCGTGGAACCCACATGGGTGGGCGCGCAGTCTAACTCGGTAAGCGGGGTTAGCGCCCCGTAAGATACATAGACGCTCAATAGACTTATTAAAGGACGACACACTATGGCTGCAAAGACCAAGAAGAGCACCACGGTCAGCGCCGCGGAGGATCGCCAGAAGGCGCTCGACTCCGCCATGGCGATGATCGAGAAGGACTTTGGCAAGGGCGCCGTCATGCGCCTGGGCGACGATAATCGCCCGCCTATTCGGGCTATTTCCTCCGGCAATACCGCCATCGACGTGGCGCTGGGCATCGGCGGCTTCCCGCGCGGCCGCATCGTCGAGATTTACGGCCCTGAGTCTTCCGGTAAGACCACCGTGGCCCTCCACGCGATTGCCTCGGCGCAGAAGGACGGCGGCATCGCCGCGTTCATCGATGCCGAGCACGCGCTGGATCCGGAATATGCACGCCTCGTGGGCGTGGATACGGATAACCTGCTCGTGTCCCAGCCGGATACCGGTGAACAGGCCCTGGAGATTGCGGACATGCTCGTGCGCTCCGGCGCCATTGACATCATCGTCATCGACTCCGTCGCCGCACTGACGCCGAAGGCGGAAATTGAAGGCGAGATGGGCGATAGCCACGTCGGCTTGCAAGCCCGCCTCATGTCGCAGGCACTGCGCAAGATGACCGGTGCGCTCTACAACTCGGGTACGACCGCCATCTTCATTAACCAGTTGCGTGAGAAGATCGGCGTCATGTTCGGCTCGCCGGAGACCACCACCGGTGGTAAGGCGCTCAAGTTCTACGCGTCCGTGCGTTGCGATATTCGCCGCATTCAGACGCTCAAGGACGGTCAGGACGCCATCGGTAACCGCACCAAGATCAAGATCGTGAAGAACAAGGTCTCGCCGCCGTTCAAGATTGCGGAGTTCGACATCATCTATGGCGAGGGCATCTCCCGTGAGTCCTCGATCATCGACATGGGTGTCGAGCATGGCTTCATTAAGAAGTCGGGCTCCTGGTTTACCTACGAGGGCGACCAGCTGGGCCAGGGCAAGGAAAAGGCACGCCATTTCCTCAAGGACAACCCGGACCTGGCGGATGAGATCGAGAAGAAGATCTTCACCAAGCTGGGTATCGGTACCGCTGCCGCCACGGATGAAGAGGTCCACATGGACGTCCCGGGTGCGGATGACGGTCTCTCGGACGAGGCTGTGGACTTGGTGCCAACCGTCGACTTCGACGACGAGTAAGCCGTGTCAGAACCCGCTCCCGAGAAGCTCGAAAAGCTACGCCAAGCACTAGAAGCCTATGAATCTGGTGCCGCCGGGGGCGGGCTTTTTGATGTCCAGGAAGAAGAAGCTAAAGCCAAGGTGCGCTCGCGCGCGCTCCTGTTGCTCGATCAGCGTGCGCGTTCGCGGTCGGAGCTGCATGACCGTCTGGTGCGGGCCGAGTTTGACCCGGAGGTCATCGAGTCGGTCCTCGACGATCTTGCGAACGTGGGCCTGCTCGATGACGCGGCATTCGCGCGCGAATGGGTGCGCCAACGCCATGCGCGCCGCGGCAAGTCGGCGTGGGTGCTCGACCGCGAGCTGCAGCGTAAGGGGGTAGTGCAAGTAGACCGCGCGGAGGCGCTCGAGCAGGTGACGCAAGAGTCCGAACAGTCAATTATGGAAGATCTTGCTGCTAAAAAGGCTCGTTCGGTGAAGACCATCCCGGAAGACCGTGCGGAGCGCGACAAGGTACTGCGGCGCATCGTGGGCGTGCTTGCCCGCCGCGGCTTTAACGAGGGCGCGTCGTTGCGCGTGGCGAAGGCGGCTCTCGAGGCGCGCTGCGCGGAGCTGGAAAACGAGTAAACCCCCAGCTGGTTGCTGGGGGTTCGGCGTGCCCATGTGAGGTGGTTATTCCGCGGGGTTGCGGATTTCCTTGTAGCCGGGTGCGTGCCAATCGGCGTTGACCTCGTCCTTGGTGTCGAGGCCCTGCGAGTGATGGTGCGGCACGTTGGCCACGATGTTCTTGCGGGCGCGGCCGGCGCGCAGCTGACGCTCGATGCGTTGGGCCAGCACTGTGAGTCCCCAGTTGATGAGGATCATGATGATGGCGACGACGATCAGCGAAGCCAGGTAGTTCTTGTTGAAGGACGCGGATTGGATACCGGAGCGGACAACTTCGACATAGCCGATCTGGTAGCCGAGCGCGGAGTCCTTGAGGGCGATGACCATCTGCGAGATGAGCGCAGGCAGCATCGCCGCGACGGCCTGGGGGAGCAACACCTTGAACATGGTTTGCTGGTGGCTCAGTCCCAGCGCCTTAGCTGCCTCGGTTTGGCCCTTGGGCAGCGAGCGGATGCCGGAGCGCAGAATCTCGGCGACGACGGAGCCGTTGTAGAGCGTGAGCGCGAAGACAACGGCGCCGAAGGCGAGGTGCTTGGACGGCACGAGGTCGTAAACCGCGAAGAGCTGGTAGGCGAAAATCATGAGCAGCAGCACGGGGATGGCGCGGAAGAACTCCACGACAATGCCGCACACCCAGCGGACGGGGCGGTGCTCGCTCAGGCGTCCTAGACCGAAGACCACGCCAAAGACGATGGCCAACAGAATGGAGGCGACGGCGGAGAAGATCGTGCCCTTGAGACCCGGGAGCAGATACGTCGTCCATGTCTGCGAATTGAGGAACGGCGTCCACAGCTCAGGGCTGAGCTGGTTGCGCTCGTTCAGCTTCATGAACACCCACGCGAGGACCGCGGTGGCGACGATGACGGTGATGACTGTATAGATGACGTTGTTGCGCTGGCCCTTAGGGCCGGGGGCATCGTAAAGCACTGTGGCGCGTACGGACATTATTTCTTCACCGCCAATTTCTCAGAGAGCTTGCCCAGGCCAAGGCCCATGGGCAGCGTAAGGATGATGAAGCCTGCTGCGAAGATGAGGAAGATGACAAAGAGCTGGCTGGCGTGGAACTCAATGGTCGACTTCATGAGCAGCGAGGCCTCGGCGACGCCGATGACGGACGCGATGGTCGTGTTCTTCGTCAACGCGATGAGCGTATTGCCCAGCGGCACGATGGCCGCGCGAACGGCCTGCGGGAAGACGATGGTGCTAAACGTCTGGCTAAAGGACAAGCCGAGCGAGCGGGCGGCCTCCGCCTGGCCGAAGTCTACGGTGTTGATACCGGAGCGCAACGACTCAGCGACGAATGCGGAGGTGTAGAGGATAAAGCCCACGATGGCCAGGCGCACGTTGTTGTCGATGAGGAATGTCGCCGACTCGCGGCTGGCGAGCGTGACACCGAGGGTCTGGTACAGACCGAAGGAACAGAACAGCACGACCAGAGTGAGCGGCGTATTGCGCACGATCGTGATGTACGTCGTAGCCAGGAAGCGCAGAATGCCGACGGGGGAGACGCGCATCGCGGTCAGGATGGTGCCAAGGATCATGGAACCCAACGCCGACCACAGCGTGAGTTTGATAGTGAGCCAAAACGCGGGCCAGAGTTCTGGACCCAGCTGGCTCCACATGGAGCTCATGTTTTCTCCTCGTTCATTGGGGATGGGAGGGGCCGGGCTTGTCAAGCCCGGCCTAAGGGGGCGTTATTCCACGAAGGACAGGTCGCCCGGGGTACCCGGCTCGATGGCGTCGCCCTCGCCAAGGTTGGCGGAGACGAGCTTGTCGAACTCGCCGGAGGAGTGCATTTCCTCAAGCGCCGCATTGATGGCGTCCGTGGCCTCCTGGTCGTCCTTGGCGAGGCCGATGCCGTAGTACTCGTCGGTGAACGGCTTGCCGTCCTTCTCGAGCTCGACAACCTTGAACTTGCCCTCGTTCTGGGCGGCGTAGCCGTTGAGGATGGTCGCGTCCGTGGTCATTGCGTCGATGGTGCCCTGGGAGAGTGCCTCAACACAGGAGGAGTAGGTGTCGAACTCTTGGAGCTGCACGGACGGCAGAGCCTCCTTGACCTTCTGAGCCGGGGTGGAGCCGGTGACGGAGCAGAGGATCTTGCCGTCGAGGCCATCGAGGCCCTTGATCTCCGCGTTGTCCTCGGAGACGAGGAGCGCCTGGTGGGTGACGAGGTACGGGCCACCGAAGTTGACCTTCTCTGCGCGGGAGGCGTTGATGGAGTAGGTCGCGGCGATCATGTCGACCTGGCCGTTCTCGATGAGGGTCTCGCGCTGCGCGGAAGGGGTTTCCTTCCACTCGATTTTTGGCTCAGCCCAGCCCTTGTCCTTCGCGATCTGGTTGACGACGTAGGTCGCGACGTCGACGTCCAGGCCGGACATGGACCCGTCGCCCTCGCGCAGGCCGAGACCCGGCTGGTCGAACTTGGTGCCGAGGGTGACGTTGCCAGACTCGATGTGGGCGAGTAGGCCCTCGCCTTCGCCGGAGGCGGAGTCGGAGGAGCCGCCGCAGGCAGCGAGCAGGGCGCCAGAGGCAAGGACGGCGGAGGTGGCGGCGATAACGCGGGTGATGTGGGAACGAGACATGGTGTTTCTCCTTGAGATGAGGATGGGATTAGTGGTGGAGGATCTTGCCCAGGAAGTCCCGGGCGCGACCCGATTGCGGGTTGGTGAAGAAAGAGTCGGGGTCGGTATCTTCGACGATCTCGCCGTCGGCCATGAACAAGATGCGGTCCGCGGCCTTGCGGGCGAATCCCATCTCGTGCGTGACGACGACCATGGTCATGCCCTCCTTGGCGAGGTCCGTCATGACGTCCAAGACCTCGTTGACCATCTCCGGGTCCAGCGCGGAGGTTGGTTCGTCGAAGAGCATGACCTTCGGCTTCATCGCGAGCGCGCGGGCGATGGCGACGCGCTGTTGCTGTCCACCGGAGAGCTGCGCCGGGTATTTGTCTGCCTGGTTGGCAATCCCCACGCGGTCGAGGAGCTGGAGCGCCAGGTCGTTCGCGGCGGACTTGGACATCTTGCGCACCTTGATGGGGCCCAGCGTCACGTTGTCCTTGATGGTCAAGTGCGGGAAGAGGTTGAACTGCTGGAAGACCATGCCCACGTCGGCGCGCAACGTGGCCAGGGCCTTGCCTTCCTCCGGCAGTGGGGTGCCGTCGATGGCGATGGAGCCGGATTCGATGGTCTCGAGGCGATTGATGGTGCGGCACAGCGTGGACTTACCGGATCCCGAGGGGCCGAGCACGACAACAACTTCGCCGCGCTGGATCTCGAGATTAATGTCGCGCAATGCGTGATAATCGTCGAAGTACTTTTGTACGTCGCTGATGCGAATCATTGGGGAGTTGCTCACATCACTACTTCCTTCCGTATGTTGAACGGGTCATGTTGGGATAATAAGGTGCGCGGTGCCACAAGGGTGAGCAATAGGGTCACATTTTGATAACGCTTCACCCGCCTGCAAAAAGGAGTATATCTGTCAATATATAGAAACGCCTGGTGGATGGCGGGAAACATTCATGCGGCGAAGTTGGTGAACCGGGAAAGAGCACGGTTATGAGTTACCCCCGAGCGTCGTTAGAATGAACCGACGTGAGCGCCCCCATGAACACTAGAAACCCCAAAAACGCCGTCACCGGAGTCGATCCGGAGGCCGCCCTCGGCCAGATCGCGCAGAGCGCTGGCACCAACCCGGATGGTTCCGCGCGTACCTATGAAGTGCGTACTTTCGGCTGCCAGATGAACGTTCACGACTCTGAGCGCATCTCGGGTCTGCTAGAAGAGGCTGGCTATGTCGCCGCCGCGGAGGAGCAGGAGCCTGACCTCGTCGTGTTCAATACGTGCGCCGTGCGTGAGAACGCCGATAAGCGCCTCTACGGCACGCTGGGTAACCTGAAGAAGACGAAGGACAATCACCCCGGCATGCAGATTGCCGTGGGCGGTTGCCTCGCGCAGAAGGATAAGGACACCGTGCTGGGCAACGCGCCATGGGTTGATGCCGTCTTCGGCACCCACAACATGGCGGCGCTGCCCACGCTGCTCGAGCGTGCCCGTCACAATGACGAAGCGCAGATTGAGATTGTTGACTCCCTCGAGGAGTTCCCCTCCGTCCTGCCTGCCAAGCGCGAGTCCGCGTACGCCGGCTGGGTGTCCGTGTCCGTGGGCTGCAATAACACGTGCACGTTCTGCATCGTGCCGTCGCTGCGTGGCAAAGAAGAGGACCGTCGCCCGGGCGACATCCTGGCCGAAGTCCAGGCGCTCGTTGACCAGGGCGTGTCCGAAGTTACGCTGCTCGGCCAGAACGTCAACGCCTACGGCGTGAACTTCGCGGACCCCAACCTGCCGCGCGATAAATTCGCGTTCTCCAAGCTGCTGCGCGAAGTCGCGAAGATTGAAGGCTTGGAGCGCCTGCGCTTCACCTCGCCGCACCCGGCCGAGTTCACCTCGGACGTTATCGACGTCATGGCCGAGAACCCCGTCATCTGTCCGCAGCTGCACATGCCGCTACAGTCCGGCTCGGACCGCGTCCTCAAGGAGATGCGTCGCAGCTACCGATCCAAGAAGTTCCTGGGCATCCTCGACGAGGTGCGCGAGAAGATTCCGCATGCGGCGATTACCACGGATATCATCGTGGGCTTCCCGGGCGAGACCGAGGAAGACTTCCAAGCCACCATGGACGTCGTCGAGCGCGCCCGCTTCGCCTCCGCGTTCACGTTCCAGTACTCGCCGCGCCCCGGCACCCCGGCTGGCGCCCGCGAGGATCAGATCCCTAAGGAGGTCGTCCAGGACCGCTTCGAGCGCCTCGTCGCGCTCCAGGACCGCATCGCCGCGGAGGAGAACGCCAAGCTCGTGGGCACCGACGTCGAGCTGCTCGTCCAGGCTACCGGCGGCCGGAAAAACGAGGAGACCCACCGTCTTACCGGCCGCGCCCGCGACGGCCGCCTCGTGCACTTCACGCCTTCCGATGCCGCCGGCAATGAGATTGCCGGAGATATACGACCCGGCGACGTCGTTCACACGACGGTCACGGACGCAGGATCCTTCTTCCTCATTGCTGACGCCGGCGTCACTGAGCACCGTCGCACCAAGGCGGGCGACATGTCGGCCGCGGGCGAGACCCCGACCACCGCGCCGATTGGCGTGGGTCTAGGCCTGCCGTCCATCGGCAAGCCGGCATCCGCGCCGGTCGCTGGCGAGCCTGGCGAAAAATCGTGTGGTTGCTAAGCCAGAGTAAGGTTGAGCTCCATGAGTGATACGAAAGAATTGCAGGACGCGCTCGCCGCGGAGAAGCGCGCGGCGAAAACACTGGAGCTCGGCGGCGCGACTATCCCGCTGGGCGTTGCGGTGCTGCTCTACGTTGTGAGCCTGCTCTTCGACAACACGAATGGCTTCAGCGGCGCGGAAACGCTCCTGGGGCTGGGCGACGTCTCCATCATGGAGCAGGTCTTCGCCCTCGCCTCGGCCATCGGAATGATTCTCACGCTTATTACGCTCGTGGCACGCCGTACGATGCTTGCCCAAATTGCGTGGATGCTCGTGGGCCTCGGCCTTTTCGTCGCGCTGTGGGCTTTCTGGGCCGCGAATTCGACGGGCCCGGGTTTCTACCTGTTGCTCCTCGGCGATATCATTGCGGTCGTCGCCTTCGCGCGGATTATCATGCACAAGTCCCCGGAGCAGCGCGCTGCCGAGGAGCGCGTGCGCGAGCTCGCCGCCCGCCCGAACGCCGTCGTCGCCGTTCAGACGCACACGCCGAAGGATGCCGCAGACGATAATCCGGTCCTCATCGACGACCGCCGTGCGCAGGCCGCCGAGCGTCACCGCCGCCAGCGCGAAAACTAGCGAGAACTAGAGCTTGAGCTCCCAGGCCTCGGCCGCAGAGATCCTCCGCGCGCCGAGGCTTTGTGCTAGCTGGGCGGAGGGGGCATCGGCAGGCGCGAAGGAGCCGTACGCACGGGTGACCTCGGGCCACACGCGGCGCACCTCGCGCAGCGCGACGAGCTGCGCCAAGCGCGCGAGCCCCTCGCCGCGGCGGTCACGCGCGGTGACGGTAAGCGTCCACTCGGCGACCTCGGGATCCCCGTGCTCCTGGTGTGCGAGCTCGCTGAGAACCACCACGCGACCCTCGATTTCTAGCCCCACGAGCAGGGTGTGCGCCTTGCGGTCGCGCAGCCGGGCCGCGGCGTCGCGGAGGCGCTCGGCGGTCCACACGACGGGTTCGACGGTGAGCGCCCCGTTGCACGTGTCGGCGCCGGCGACGGTGAGCAGCTCCAGGACGTCTGGCAGCTCCGCGTCCGGGATGTCGTAGTCCTCCCACACGCGCACGGCGAGCCCGTGGGGAAGCAGCGGCACCGCTGGGTCTGCGGGGACAGAGCAGACGATTTGTTCCTCACGGTGCTTGCACTCGAAGCCCAGCTCCCGGAATGCGGGGAGGAACGGGTCTTCGGGCTCGACTGTGAGTCCCACCTGCGCGACATCGCGACCGAGCTTTCCCATGAGCGTGAGGGACTGCGCGGCGAGCCAGCGTGCGACTTCTTCGCCCTCGAGATCGAGCGGCTCGCCCGGCAGAGGCAATAGATCGACGTCGAGGACGAGCTCGATGTCGGCGTGGCCCTTTTCCTCAAGCAGGGGGAGCGTGAGCAAGATAAAGCCACGGTAATCAAAGAGCGGGGAGTCGGCGCCGGGGTCGACGGCGGCGGGCGTGGTGGGCAGGCCGAGTTCGCCCACCTCGCCGACGGCGGGGCCCTCGACAGCGGCAAAGAGGAGAGTCGTGGACTCGGTCGAGCCTTTGAGACGATTGAGGACGCGCTCCGGCGCGACGGACGCGGCGGGGTCGCCCGTCGCCTCCTGCGCCGCGAGGTTCGAGGCGAAGACGAAGCTGCGCACGACGTCTGAGGGATCGAAGGCGCCCGCCGCCACGAGCGTGGCAGCGGGCGGGGAGACCTGAATGAGGCGCATTTACTGGTCGTTCGCGGCGGCAGCGGCCGTGTCAGCCCACTCCTGCCACTGCGCGGCCTGGGCGCGCAGCTCCTCGGCCTTCTTCGTCTTGCCCTTGGCCTCAGCGGCCTCGGCTTGCGCAGTGAAGTCGTCGACCTTGGCCTGGAACTGGGCGACACGGGCCTGGACCTCGGGGTCTGTGCGGCGCCACTCGGCGGACTCGGCGTCAGCGACGCGCTTTTCGAGCGCCTCGATCTTGTCCTCGTACTCGCGGATGCGAGCCCGCGGGACGAAGCCGATGTCCTCCCACTTCTCCTGGAGCTCGCGCAGCTTGTTCTTCGCCGTCTCGATGGACTTCTCCGGGTCGATCTGGGAGTCGTACTCGGCAAGCAGCGCGTCCTTGGCCTCGGCGTTCGCCGCGAATTCCTTGTCGCGCTCGTCGTTGAGGGCGTTGCGGGCGTCGAAGAACTTGTCCTGCGCGGCACGGAACGCGGCCCACAGCTTGTCATCGATGTCGCGCGGGGCGCGGCCGGCAGCCTTCCACTCGCTCATGAGGTCGCGGAACTTGCGGGCGGTCTCGCCCCATTCCGTGGAATCCATGAGCGCCTCGGCGCGGGCGACGAGCTCTTCCTTCTTCGCCTTCGCGGCGGCGCGGCTACGGTCGAGCTCCGCGAAGTGGGAACCGCGGCGGCGGTTGAAGGAGTCGCGGGCGCGGGAGTAGCGCTTCCACAGCTGGTCGTCCGTCTTGCGGTCGATGCCGCGGATCTGCTTCCACTCCTCGAGGATGGCGCGGATGCGATCGCCCGCCGCTTTCCACTCGGTGGAGTTCGCAGCGAGGTCCTCGGCTTCTGCGGCAAGCTTCTCTTTGGCAGCGATGGCCTCCTCGCGGCGGCGGGCCTTGTCGGCCTGCGCCTGCTGGCCGGCCTTGTCCGAGTGCTCGAGGACTGCGGTCAGGCGCTTGTCCAGCGCCTCGATATCGCCAATGACGGCGGCGGTGGGCAGCGACTCGCGCAGCTCGGACGCCGTCTTCTTGATGGACTCGGCCTCGCCCGGGTTCGCCTTGAGACGGGCCTCGAGCAGCTCGACCTCGGTGGCAAGATCGTCGAAGCGCTTACCGTAGTGGGCCAAGCCCTCAGCCGGGGTTCCGGCCTGCCACTGGCCAATCTCTCGCTCGCCATCAGCGGTCTTCAGATACACGGTGCCATCGTCGGCCACGCGGCCGAATTTGGACGGGTCAGAGGCGACCGGCGTGGCCACCGGCACAGGCTGTGCGGCAGGGCGGTGCGCACCGGGTTTGGCTCCCGGGCGCGGGCCGGGCTTGGGCATATTGCCTGGGGTAGGGATGGGAGTCATGTGCGCACACCGTGCTTTCTTCTGCTTGCGTGCCCCGCGCGGGGGCTGCCAATAAAACGTCTTTTCTCACTTTAATAGTTTCTGGCCCACTTTGTCTTAGGTTGTAGGGGCGAATTTCCCTAAGATGGGTCGAGTCATGCCTGAAAATAATCTGCGCCCCATTGCCGTCGTCGGTCCCACCGCCTCCGGCAAGTCTGCCCTCGGCCTCGTCCTTGCCCACGAGCTCGACGGCGAGGTCGTCAACGTCGACTCCATGCAGCTCTACCGCGGGATGGATATCGGCACTGCGAAGCTCACGCTTGAGGAACGCGAGGGAATCCCGCACCACCAGCTCGACGTCTGGGACGTCACCGAGCCCGCCTCCGTGGCGCGCTACCAGCGCGACGCCGTCGCCGACGTTGAGGACATCCTAGCCCGCGGCAAGACGCCCATCCTCGTGGGCGGTTCCATGCTCTACGTGCAGGCGCTGGTGGATGACTGGCAATTCCCACCCACGGACCCTTCTGTCCGGGCGAAGTATGAGGCGCGCCGTCTGGACATTGGCATCGATGCGCTGCACCGCGAACTTGCAGAAATCGACCCCGCCGCCGCCTCGATTATCGAGGACAAGGACCCGCGCCGCACCGTCCGGGCGTTGGAGGTCATCGAACTCACCGGCAAGCCGTTTAAGGCGTCGCAGCCGCCCAAGGACGCGCCGCCGCGCTGGGGCACGCGCATGCTCGGCCTGCGCACCACTCCCGAGTGGCTCAACCCGCGCATCGATCTGCGCACGCGCCAGATGTTCGAGCGCGGCCTCGTCGCGGAAGTGGAGGCGCTTCAAAAACAGGGCCTCGTCTCTGATTCAACGGCCGGCCGTGCCATCGGCTACGCCCAGGTCTTCCAGGCCCAGCGTGGTGAACTCACCTGGGACGAGGCCGTCGAGCGCACGATCACCGGCACCCGCCGCTACGTGCGCCGCCAGCGCTCGTGGTTTAACCGCGACCCGCGCATTATGTGGCTCGACGCGGCAGGGGACACCGCGGCCCAAGCGCGCGCCGCGCTGGCGTAGTATCGCCGTATGACCACGACTCATTTCACCAAGGGCCACGGCACCGAAAACGACTTCGTCATCATTGAAGATCTAGATGCGGCAACTCCCATCGCACCCGAGCGCGTTGCGCTGCTCTGCGATCGCCGCGCCGGCATTGGCGGCGACGGCCTTCTGCGTGTCGCCCGCGCGGGCGCGCTCCTCGACGCCGGCGAGGTCGAGTCGATCGACTGCGACCGCGAGGACTGGTTCATGGACTACCGCAACGCGGACGGCTCCGTGGCCGAGATGTGCGGCAACGGCAGCCGCGTCTTCGCGCATTACCTGCGCGCCCGCGGCCTCGTCGACGCAGATGAGTTCACCATCGGCACCCGCGCGGGCGCTAAGCAGGTGAAGGTCCATTCCTTCGATGACTTCGACGCGGAGGTTTCCATCGAGATGGGCGACGCTGTTGTCACCGGCGTGTCCACCGCGTCGATGGCGGGCACGAGCTTCGCCGGCCTGGGCGTCGACATGGGTAACCCGCACCTCGCTGCCGTCATCCCGTCGCTCACGTCCGAGGAACTCGCCGCCATGGACTTCGAGCAGCCCGTCTTCGACCACGAGTTCTTCCCCGCAGGCGTCAACGTCGAGGTCGTCACCCCGCTCGTCGACGGCGCCGTCCACATGCGCGTCTTCGAGCGCGGCGTCGGCGAGACCCGCTCCTGCGGTACCGGCACCGTCGCCGCGGCCCGCGCCGCGCTTGCCGATGTCGCCCAACCCACCGGCACCGTCGCCGTCAACGTCCCAGGCGGGCAGGTCGTGGTGGACATCTTCGACGGCGGCTCGCGTCTTACTGGCCCGTCGCGCCTCGTTGCGGAAGGCACGACGGTTCTCTAAAACCGCCAGACATTCGCCTTTCAGACGAAGGCAATGTTGTAGCAGCAATAACCCCAGGTCGCGGCGCGAGTGCCGATTTTATTGACCTGGGGTTATTGCCTTTGAGATAGTGCCTTCGCCATGAAGTGGGCATGAGGGCGGAGTGACCGCGGGGGAGGCTAGGCGGAGTCGCGCCAGTCCTCATCCTCGTCAGAAGGGGCACTGGAAGGCTGCTGTTTGTAGTCCGGGCCCAAGCGGAACGCAGCCTGGCGGGCGGCGAGCCAGGATTCCTGGAGGCTCGCGGCGCGCTGGTCAGTGACGCTCAAGATCTGCTCGAGCTGATTCGTGTCGAGCATGGGGGAGGCCAGACGAGCCGGGAGGCGCTTGAGGAAGCGCGATGCAGAAGCGTACTGGTAGTGGAAGGCCTCGATGTCCGGATCGTTGGTATCGAGATCGAGCAGAGCCGGGCGGTGAAGCGTGCGGTCCGCGATGATGTCCGTGTCCTGGGAAACCTCGAAGTCCTCGAACTGCGCCATGACGTCCCGGATATCCTCGCTGGAGAGCTGGATGGACGTGCGCAGCGCGTCGTGCTCCGTGGACTCGGGTCGGGCGCTCATCATGAGCAAGGCAGCGCCAACGAGCAGGAAGGAAATCATGAGCCCCGGCACCTTGAGCAGGGCGATGAGGACGATGCACGCGCCGAGCGTGAGCGCCATGGCCAGCGTGGAGCGACGTGAATAGGAATTCGAAAATAAGACCATGTCACTGCCCTCCGCGCGTAAATAAATAAATTCTTCAGGGAATTTTACCGCACCGCGGCGGCGATGCCCAATGAAAAGTGCCGCGTCAACTTTGTGTGGGTGCGGGATCAGGAAAGCGCGGCACGGAGCATCCCGCGCCGCGCTAGGGGTCGTCCTAGTGGCCGCCGCAACCGCAGCCGCCACCGCCGCAACCGCAGCCGCCGGTGGGCAGGTTGACGGAGGCGACGATCATCGCGCGGCCAGCGAGGACGGTGTCCTTGGCCGGGAGCTCGCCGTCACCGAAGGTAGCCGGCAGGCAGAGATCGAAGGGGAAGAGACCGTCCATGACGAGGTGCATGAATTTCTCGCCCGTGAGCTGGTTGTGGCGCCACTCGGACTCCATGACACGCGCTGCAAAGGTCGCGGCAGCGGTAGGTGTTGCGGCGGAACCGGCATTGACGATCTCGGCGCCCTCGGACTCGAAGGCGGACGGGAAGATGCCGGTGGCGGCCTCGTAGGCCTCGGCGGAGTCAAAGGACTCGACGGCGACGCCCATGGCGGTGAGGCTCACCTGCTGCCATTCCTGCGTATCTTCCTCGGCGAGTAGCGGGCCCTGTGCCAAGTTCGCGGTGACCTGAGCCAGCGAGTTGCCGAACGGGTCGATGACGTCCATGTAGGACAGAACGTCGTTGACCATGTCGACGTGGGCGAAGGTCTGCGTGGTCGCCTCAAAGCCGATGAAGGTCGCGAAAGGCTCAACGGCCAGGATGTTGAGCTGTGCGCCCGACGGATCAGCGAACTGAATAAGCTGGCCGCCGCGGACCTCGCCGGTGACGGTGAGCTGGTTCGTGGCGATGGCGGCTTCAACCGCGTCCTGCCAACGGGAGTAGTTGAGGCCGATGGCCTGCATCTCCGGATTAGCGGTGGATTCAACAGGTGTGGTCATGGGGATCATCCTAGCGTGGGGGCCAATAATTCCAGTAACGTTCAACCGTTGCGCGGGCGTGTTCATTCCCACAGGGTTCTCCGTATTTAATCAATGTGGGGGTGCTGTGCGCTGTGGGCGAATTATTCACCGTTTTCCCGCGCGACGTGGAAAGATGGGAAAGCATATGACAGAGAAAGAAAAGCAATCCCACGAGGATCTCCTCGCCGCGGCCTTTCGCGACCATGCGGCGCCGGTGCACGGTGTGCGCCCAGTCGACCACGGAGACCACGGTGACCCAACCACCGGCGAGCTCGACCTCGCCGAGCGTAACTCCTTCCGCCGCGTCACGAAGGCAACGACCATTCGTGCCGAAGACACCACTGACGGCTACGAGGTTGAGTACCGTAAGCTGCGCCTTGAGCAGGTCGTGCTCGTCGGCGTGTGGACCGAAGGCACCGTCGCCGAGGTTGAGGCCACCATGTCCGAGCTTGCCGCGCTCACAGAGACCGCCGGCGCTGAAGTTGTCGAGGCCCTCTACCAAAAGCGCGATAAGCCAGACCCGGGCACGTACGTTGGCTCGGGCAAAGTCAAGGAGCTCAAAGACATCGTCATGGCCACCGGTGCCGATACCGTGGTCTGCGATGGTGAGCTCACCCCCGGTCAGCTCTCCGCGCTGGAGCGCGAGCTCGACACCAAGGTCATCGACCGCACCATGCTCATCCTCGATATCTTTGCGCAGCACGCGAAGTCCAAAGAGGGAAAGGCGCAGGTCTCCCTAGCCCAGCTCGAATACCTCTACACCCACACCCGTGGTTGGGGTGGCAACCTCTCGCGTCAGGCGGGTGGCCGCGCCGGCTCCAACGGCGGCGTGGGCCTGCGTGGTCCCGGTGAGACGAAGATCGAGACGGACCGTCGCCGCATTCGCACCCAGATGGCGCTGCTACGTCGCGAGCTCAAGGCTATGAAGACCGCGCGCGAGGTCAAGCGTGCCCGCCGCGGCGCGTCGGCCATTCCGCAAATCGCCATCGCTGGCTACACGAACGCCGGCAAGTCGAGCCTGATCAACGCCATGACCGGCGCGGGCGTTCTCGTCGAGAACGCCCTCTTCGCCACCCTGGATCCCACCACGCGCCGTGCAGAGCTTGCCGATGGCCGCCAAGTCGTCTTTACAGACACCGTCGGGTTCGTTCGTCACCTGCCCACGCAGCTCGTGGAGGCTTTCAAGTCCACGCTCGAGGAGGTCCTCGCCGCAGACATCATGCTCCACGTCGTCGACGGCTCGGACCCGTTCCCGCTCAAGCAGATCGAGGCCGTGAACAAGGTCATCTACGACATCGTGCGCGAGACCGGCGAGGACGCCCCGCCAGAGATCATCGTCATCAACAAGATCGACGAGGCCGACCCGCTCGTGCTCGCAGAGCTGCGCCACGTCCTTGACCGCGACAACGTCGTGTACGTCTCGGCGAAGACGGGGGAGGGCATCGACGAGCTCACCGCCCGCGTCGAGCTCTTCCTCAACGCCCGCGACGCTCACGTACAGCTGCTCGTGCCGTTTACCCGCGGCGACGTCGTGGCCCGTGCCCACGCCGTGGGCACCGTGCGCTCCGAGTCCTACACCGAGGACGGCACGCTGCTCGACGTGCGCCTGCCCGTCGCCGTCGCGGACGAGCTCAAGGAGTTCCACGTCTCCGACGCCGCGTAGACGGAGCCGCTGAGGCGTTCACGTTTCCGTATTCGTCGCAGGTCGACCATAATGAGGGTTCGTGACTTACTCTCTAGGTTGGACCGTCCACGGTGACGGTCAGAAAATTGCTCCGGGCGCGGTTGTCGCGCCGGAAGAACGCTTGAGCTGGGGCCGGACGATCGGCATTGGCATGCAGCACGTCGTCGCCATGTTCGGCGCGACGCTACTCGTGCCGACGCTCACCGGCTTCCCTGTGAACACCACGCTGTTGTTCTCAGGTATCTCGACCATCCTCTTCCTTCTCATCACGCGCAACCGCCTGCCCTCGTACCTGGGCTCGTCCTTTGCGTTCATCGCACCGCTGTCGGCCTCGCAGTCTGAGGGCATCAGCGTCCAGGCGGGCTCCGTCCTCGTCACAGGCCTTGTCCTCGTGCTTGTCGGCTTTATCGTGAAGGCTGCTGGCCGTCGCGTCCTCGACGCCGTCATGCCGCCGGCCGTGACTGGCGCCATCGTCGCGCTCATCGGCCTGAACCTGGCACCGAGCGCCACCGCCAACTTCCAGACGCAGCCGCTCGTTGCTTTCGTCACCCTCGTCGCCATCATCGTCGCGACCGTGGGTGGCCGCGGAATGGTTGCCCGCCTGGGCATCCTCATTGGCGTCGTCATCGGATGGGTCTTTGCCGCCGTGACGGGCAACCTCGCGCCGGACACCGCGCAGACCATCGCCGATGCTGACTGGATCGGTGTGCCGCAGTTCCACACGCCCTCCTTCCACCTCTCGGCCATCCTCGTGGCGCTGCCGGTCCTCGTCGTCCTCATCGCGGAGAACGTCGGCCACGTCAAGGCTGTGTCCGAGATGACCAAGCGCGACCTCGACGATCTCGCTGGCGACGCCCTCATTGCGGACGGCCTCGGCACCGCCATCGCGGGCGGCTTCGGCGGTTCCGGCACCACGACCTACGCGGAGAACATCGGCGTTATGGCCGCGACCCGCGTGTACTCGACGGCCGCGTACTGGGTTGCGGCACTCTTCGCCATCGCGCTCGCCTTCATCCCGAAGTTCGGCGCACTCATCTTCACCATCCCTACCGGCGTTCTCGGTGGCGCCACGCTCGTGCTCTACGGTCTCATCGGCATGCTCGGCATCCGCATCTGGATGGACAATAAGGTGAATTTCAACAACCCGGTCAACCTCACCTGCGCGGCCGTGGCACTGGTCGCCGGCATCGGCAACCTCACGCTCAATGTCGGCTCCGTCTCACTCGAGGGCATCGCTTGGGGCTCCGTGGGCGTTATCGTCGTCTACCCGTTGGCCAGGTGGCTCTATGAGCGCATGGGTGAGGGGCATGGAGCGAAATACTAATGGAGCCGCGTCCCCTCCCGCGCCACACGGTGCTTGCCCTGCGCCGCGAGGTCACTGACCTCCGGACCTTCTTCGACGCCGCCTATCCGGTTCTCGCGCGCGTCCTCGAGGCCGCTGGCGTCGTTCCCGCCGCCTGCCGGGCCTACTATTTCTCGGCACCCGACGAAAGCTTCGACGTCGCCGCTGCCTTTGTGCTTTCCGATGCCCATCGTGCCGCCGTCGCCACCGTCCTCGACGCCGCGGAGTACCCAGCGCAGCTCCTTGATTTCCCCGAGGGTTCCGCCGTGGTCGCGCGCTTTGAACAGGACTACGCCATGCTCCCCGAAGCATGGAACCAGTTTGAGACCGCCCTGCGCGAGTCCGGTCACGACCCTAGCGAGGTCGCCTTCGAGGATTACGTCCTCATGCCCGGACAGGACGGCGGCCCCGTCACGGACCTGTACTGGTACGTCTAACCCCGCCGCTGTTCTGCCTGCCCGCTGCCTCACCGCAGCGGGCTTTCACATGTCCCTGGCCGCCCACCGCACAGTCTTTGCGCGGATTTCACGACAACGAAGCCCTTTAGGTCCGCGTTCCGGGGCGCCTTCGTTGTCCTGAAAACCGAACCCGCGGACTTCGCGGAAGGGGAGACGGGATTTCACGACAACGAAGCGCCCGAATGTCCTCGGTTTTGAGGCCTTGGTTGTCGTGAAATCCGGGTACGCCAGGGGACAAGCCTTTTGAAAACACGAAAAGCGGGCCCGAGGGCCCGCTTGTCAGGATGAAGACTTAGGCGTCCAGGTCCTTCTCGATGAGAGCGGCGATCTTCTCGACAGCGTCCTCGTTGTCAGAGGTAACGGTGACCTCGTCGCCCTGCTCGGCACCGAGGGCCATGATCATCAGGGACGAGGCAGCGTCGGTCTCGTCGTCATCGTCGCCACCCACGAGGGTGAGGAAGATGTCCTCGTCGTACTCGCCAGCAGCATCAGCGATGATGGAAGCCGGACGGGCGTGCAGGCCGACGGAGGAACCAACCTTAACGGTCTTAGAAGCCATGGTATGTAAGTCCTTTCATACGGGGTAAATCGTTGTAAACCAGTGTACTCGTCCCCAGCCGGATGCGCCGGGGACCATACGTGAGAAGAATTACGCGGCGGTTGCTTCAGCCTTGGCGGCCTCGGCCTCGACCGTCTTGTTGGGCCAGAACTGCTTCATGGCGATGACCGCGAGGGTGGAGACGGCGATGCCGGCGAGCAGCGCGATGATCCAGCCCCAAATCGGGTCGATGGCGAAGAAGACGAAGATGCCGCCGTGCGGAGCACGGGAACCGACGTGGAAGGCCATGGACAGGGCACCGGTGACGGCGCCACCGGCCATCATGGACGGGATGACGCGCAGCGGGTCAGCCGCGGCGAACGGGATGGCACCCTCGGAGACGAAGGACAGGCCCAGCAGCCAGGAAGACTTGCCGTTTTCTTGCTCGGCAGGGGTGAATAGGTTCTTGCGCAAGAACGTGGCGATGGACAGGGCAATCGGCGGGACCATACCGGCGGCCATGACGGCAGCCATAATCTGCATGGAGGCTTCGTCGCCCGTGGACAGGCCAGCGGTCGCGAAGAGGTAGGCCGCCTTGTTGACCGGGCCACCGAGGTCAAAGCACATCATGAGGCCGAGGATGATGCCGAGCAGCACGGCAGAGGAGCCGGACATGGACGACAACCAGTTCTGCAGGCCGTTCATGATCGCCTCGAGCGGTGCGCCGAGGACGAGGTACATGAGCAGGCCGGTAACGAGGGAAGCAAGCAGCGGGATGATGACGACCGGCATGAGGGAGCCCAGCCAGCGCGGGACCTTCCAGTTGCCGATCCACATGGCGACGAGACCAGCGATAAGACCGGTGACCAGACCGCCGATGAAGCCGGCGCCCAGGGTCACGGCGATGGCGCCGCCGACGAAGCCCGGTGCGATGCCCGGACGGCCAGCGAGCGCGAACGCGATATAACCGGACAGGGCCGCAACGATGAAGCCCATCGCCGCTTGGCCGGTCGCGAAGAGCACCGCGCCGATGTAGAGCAGGAAGCCGGAGCGCTCGAAGGTCATCATCGTGCCATCGACGTCGACCTCGTGGCCCGGCAGGTTGTTAAGCGAGTACTGCGTAGAGATGGCGCCCCAACCGTTGGCCATGTCATAGCCGCCGAAGAGGAAGCCGAGGGCGAGCAACAGACCGCCGGCGGCAACGAACGGCACCATGTAGGACACGCCCGTCATAATCGCCTGCTGGATGCGCTTGCCCCAGCCCAGGCCTGCGCCTTCTTCCTGTGCAGAGCTTGCCGATGCCGCCCCAGCGGTGCCGGCTACCTTGCGGGCGTTGGGATTCTTTGAGGCAGCGATGGCCTCGTCGATCATCTTGCCCGGCTCGTTGATGCCGCGCTTGACGCCAGACTCGATGACGGGCTTGCCCGCGAAGCGCTCGCGGTCGCGGACTCCCACATCGGTGGCGAAGATGACGGCGTCAGCCGCGTCGATGGTCGCCTGGGACAGGGCCGTGTTGTTGGAGGAACCCTGGGTCTCGACCTGCAGGTCGACGTCGGAACGCTCGGCGGCGGTCTGCGTGAGGGCATCGGCAGCCATATAGGTGTGGGCGATGCCAGTGGGGCAGGCCGTGACGGCGACGATACGCGTGACGTTGGCAGCCGGTGCGGCGGCTGCGGTAGCGGGGGCATCGGCAGGCTGGGCCTTAGGCTTCTTCTCGGCGTTGACGACGTCGAGGACGAGCGTGACGATTTCTTCCTTCGTACTTGCGGATCGAAGAGCCGCAAGGAAGTCCTTCTTCACGAGCGCGCGTGCGAGCTTGGAGAGGATCTTGAGGTGCGCCTTGCCGCCGCCGGCGGGGGCTGCGATGAGGAAGACGAGGTGAGCGTCGCCGTCCGGGCCCGAAAAATCCACGCCCTGAGACAGGCGCGCGAATGCGAGGGTCGGCTCGGTGACAACCTCGGAACGGCAGTGGGGGATAGCCACGCCGCCGGGCACGCCGGTACCGGCCTGTGCCTCGCGGTTGATGGCGGGCTGCGCGAGTCCCTCGATGTCAGTCGCGCGGCCAGTGCCGTGGACTAGCGTGGCGAGGTTCGTAATGACCGATTCGACACTGTCACCAAAGTCGGCGTCAAGCGCGACCAGGTCGGTCGTAATCAGATCGGATGCCATGTCAGGCTCCTTACTTCATTTATCTGGGGTGGATTACAGGGCAGAGACTGTGGTCTCTTCAATATTCAATTGTTCCGGGCGCGGAATCGTTGTGCCGGGCAGTCCGGCTGCCGCGGTGCCATAGGCAACCGACTGGGCGAGTGAGTCCGCGAAGTTCTTGCCCTGGCTGCGTGCCAGGATGTAGCCAGCGAGAGAGGAGTCGCCTGCGCCGACGGTCGACTTGACCTCGACGGGCGGCGGGGTCGCAATCCAGGCGCCCTCCGGGGTAACGAGGACGGCGCCTGCGCCGCCCAAGGTGACGAGCACCTGGGGGATGCCTCGCGCGTTGACCTCGCGCGCCGCCTCGACGACGCCGCTGAAGTCCCCGTCTTCCGCCTGGCGCTCGAGCGCCAGACCGTCGCGACCGGTGAGCTGTCCCAGCTCCAAGCCATTGGGCTTGATGAGGTCCGGCGCGGAGTCGTCCAGGCGGGCGCCGAGGGCCTCCATGGGGCCATCCGAGGTGTCGACGGCGATCTGCGAGTTGGGGTTGGCCGCGCGCACGGCGCGCACCAGGGTGGCGTACCAGTCCTTGTCCACGCCGCGTGGCAGAGAACCGGCGAGGACGACCCAGTCGGCCGTGGCCGCTGCGGCGCTCAAGCGGGCGACGAGCTCGGCCTGCGTGTCTTCAGACAGCGTCGGGCCCAAGCCGTTGATCTTCGTGGTGCGGCCGTCCGGCTCCGTGATGGTGGAGTTCGTACGCACGAGATCCGTCATAGGGATATTCTCGAACGGGACTTCGGAATCCTCGACGAGACTGAGGAAGCCGTCGCGGTTCGCAGCCGGGAACAGCGCGAGCGTCGGTGCGCCTGCGAGATGCACGGCGTGGGAGACGTTAAGTCCCTTGCCACCGGCGGCGTGGCTATAAGCCACGGTGCGCTGGACGGCGCCGGGCTCCAGCGGTCCACCCAGCTCCTGGGTGGCGTCGACGCTGGGGTTCGGTGTCAGTGTGACGATCATCTAATAAACATCCCTCTCCGGATATTTCCGTATGCTGGTGTTTGTTGGTGTTTCTCCCGGATGGTGGACACTCTGGGAAAACGCTTGTGAATTACATTTGTGGTCACTGTTGGTTTTTGTCCGAATCTGTCCGTTTGTCAATGGTTTCCTGTGTTTTCTATTGATTTTGCGTCCGATTTGTGATGATCTGAACAAAAGACACCATTCGATATGAATGCAAGGGAGTTTCCACGCATGGAAAACGCATCTCAGTCCACTATCAAGGGCACCGGCGTCGTTTCGGGCGTCGCTTTTGCTGAGGCCGTCTGGGTACGACCCCGCCCCGATCTGCCGACCTCGGGCACGCCGATCGCCGAAGATGAGGCAGCGGCAGAATTCGATCGCTTTAACGAGGCCGTGCTCACCGTTTCCGGTCGTCTGGAGACCCGCGCCGCGGGCGCGGAAGGCAACGCGGCTGAGGTGCTCAACGCGACCGCCGGCATGGTCAAGGACCGCGGCTGGCACAAGGCCGTGCGTAAGAACATCAACGCCGGCAATAACGCGGAATACGCCGTCGTCGGCGCGACCGACAAATTCATCGCCATGTTCGAGGCTGCGGGCGGCGTCATGGCTGAGCGCACGACCGACCTAAAGGACGTGCGTGACCGCGTTATTGCACAGCTGCGCGGCGAGCCGGAGCCCGGCCTGCCCACCGTTGAGGGCGAAGCCGTTCTCTTCGCCGATGACCTCGCGCCGGCGGATACCGCGACCCTCGACGGCACCCACATCAAGGCGCTCGTCACCGAGCTCGGCGGCCCGACCTCGCACACCGCGATCATCGCGCGTCAGCTCGACATCCCGTGCATCGTCGCCGTAGGCGCCAAGCTGCGCGACATCGAGCCGGGCACCAAGGTCTTCGTCGACGGTTCGTTGGGTACCGTGACCCTCGGTGCTGACCCGGCTACCTCTGAGGCCGCCGTCGCGGAGTACCGCGAGCGCGCCGCCAAGGTGGCGCAGTGGACCGGTCCGGCCCAGGCCAAGGACGGCCACCGCTTCCAGCTGCTCGCCAATGTGGCAGACGGCAATGCCGCTCGCGTCGCCGCTGACACGCAGGCAGAGGGCATCGGCCTCTACCGCACGGAGATGTCCTTCCTGTCCGCGACGGAAGAGCCAACTGTTGATGAGCAGGCACGCATCTATGGCAAGGTCTTCGCTGCCTTCCCGCAGTCCAAGGTCGTTGTCCGTACGCTCGACGCAGGCTCGGATAAGCCGATTTCCTACGCCACCATGGAGACCGAGGAAAACCCGGCTCTCGGTGTGCGCGGTCTGCGTATTGCCCGTGACAACGAGTCGCTTCTTACGCGCCAGCTCGACGCCATTGCGAAGGCCGCCGCTGAGCGTGACGAGAACGCTCCCACCTGGGTCATGGCTCCGATGGTTGCTACATCCTCTGAAGCCAAGTGGTTCGCAGATCTGTGCCGTGAGCGCAACCTCACCGCGGGTGCGATGATTGAGGTCCCCGCCGCTGCGCTCATGGCCGACACCATCATGCCGTACCTCGACTTCGTGTCCATCGGTACCAATGACCTCACGCAGTACACCATGGCTGCGGACCGTCTGTCCCCACAGCTGGCCTACCTCACCGACCCGTGGCAACCGGCCGTGCTGCGTCTTATCCAACACACCTGTGTTGTCGGCCGCGACAACAACGTGGCCGTGGGCGTCTGTGGCGAGGCCGCCGCTGATCCGATGCTCGCCGGCGTGCTCGTCGGATTGGGCGTGAACTCCCTGTCCTGCGCCGCCACCGCCGTCGCCGGCGTGGGCGCTCAGCTCTCGGAGCTCACCCTGGAGCAGTGCCAGAAGATCGCCGACATCGCCGTCAACTCCGTTGGCGCTTCTGAGGCCCGCGAGGCTGTCCGCGAGTACATCGCGAACATCTAAGCGACTTCTGCAGCCGCTGCCGCCCGTGCCCCGTGCATGGGCGGCTTTGTCGTCTTGGCCAACTCGTGTGTCTCGCCACGTGTCGGTCGACCGGAACATGGTTGGAGATACCGAAACGCCCCATTGGCTCATTGTGTGAACCGATGGGGCGTTGTGCAGTGGAGCGTTGGAAAGTCTGGTTTACTTGTCCTCTACGACAATGACCTCAACCTCGCGGTCGCGCAGTTGGTCGATGAAGGACTGCGGTGCGCCGGAATCCGTGATGACCACATCAAGGTCAGCGATTGACGCGAAGCTCACGAGGTAGTCATTGCCCAGTTTCGTGGAGTCGCAGAGCACGACAACCTTCTGTGCGTGGGTAACGAAAGCGGACTTCATTGCAGCCTCTTGGGAGTCTGCCGTGGACAGTCCGTGGTCGAGGGTAAGCGCGTTCGTACCGATGAAGGCGACGTCAGCGCGCATGAGTGCCATGGTGCGCAGCGCCGTATCGCCGACCACCGCCTGCGTGATGGCGCGGACCGTGCCGCCCAGCAGCTGGACCTCGGAGAGACCATTGCTGGCCAGAGAGAGCGCAATGGGAAGGCTATTGGAAACGATGGACCAGCTGTGCGCGTTAGGCTGAACCGAGATGAGGTCAGCGAGAGCGTTGATAGTGGTACCAGCGTCGAGAAAGATGGAGCCGCCCGGCTGTGGGAGGTAGTCCACCGCGGCGCGTGCGATGGCCGACTTGGCGGTTGACGCGGAGCGTGAGCGTGCGTCGAGGGTAAACTCCGCGGTCTGGAAAGACTGGGAAGCAACAGCGCCGCCGTGGACGCGGTGGACGACGCCATCGCGGTCGAGCACCGCTAAGTCGCGTCGAATGGTCTCCGCGGTGACATCGAATCTCTCGGAAAGTTCGGTGACGTTGACGCGCCCTTCGACGGCGGTCAACGAAGCAATCTGGCGGCGGCGCTCCTCAGCGTACATGGCGGCATCACTTCTTTTACTCGGGGACAATTCCGGTCAACGCGTGGTGCGGCGAACAGGACCAGTGCTGCGCGGGCCTCGGTAAGGGAGCCGGGAGCTGGTGCGTCGCGGCGCACTGCATTGCTGCGGTCGCGTTGCCGTATGAAGATATAAGACCATTGTCCCAAAACACGCGTAAAACAAAGGCGTTCGGATCTAATCTCACATTGAGGTGTGCGCCACATCGCCCCTAAAAATTGTTCTACATGGGATTTCGGCTGTGTGCGGACTTCAATCTGTGATGAGTGTCCATGCAGGTATCGCCCCAATTAAGGGGTAAAAAATACCAGAAAAGGGTGGGTAATCCCACCCTTGACTCGTAAAAGGTTATCCGATTAAATCTTGCGGAAAACGGACACGACCTTGCCCATAATGGTGGCATGAGTGCCGTCGATGGGGTCGAAGTCATCATTGTGCGGCAATAGCCACACGCCGGTGGAGTCACGGTGAAATTCCTTGACCGTTGCTTCATCGCCACCCAACAATGCTGCGACAAAGTCGCCTTCCTCGGCGGTGGACTGCGAGTGAACGATGACCCAGTCGCCGTCGAGGATGCCCGCATCCTTCATGGACTCGCCGACGACCTGGAGCATGTACAGATCCCCGGAGCCGACAATCTCGTCCGGCATGGGGAAGTAAGTGTCCACGTTTTCCTCTGCTGTGATGGGGGCGCCTGCGGCAATGCGGCCGACGACCGGCACGTAGCTCACTCCCGAGGCCTCCGGCGGAACCGGCTGTGCGTCCGCAGACTTCGGTGCAGGGCCCGGCTTCTTCTTCTGATCGTGGAGGTGGCGAACGTCCACCGCGCGCGGCTTGTTAGGGTCACGGCGCAAGAACCCCTTTTCCTCCAGCTGCTTGAGCTGGTAGGCCACGGACGAGGTGGACTGCAGTCCGGTAGCGTCACCAATCTCGCGAATGCTTGGCGGATAACCGCGCAGCAGGACTGCGTCGCTGATGACTTCGAGAATGCGACGCTGGCGCTCGCTCAGCGCGGAAACGTCAGGCTTGCCGGTATTTTTTGCTGACTTGCGGGGCATGGGGTCAAGGCTCCTTTGGGTGGGGCGAAAAGTCGTGTGGTCGGTGGACGGGACGAATGTGCGGATACGGACTGGGCGTATTTGCACGAACCGGGAGATGGCTGGGCGAGGAATATGATCCGCCGTGATGCTACCTCCGAGTCGTGCCAGAGACGTGCGACTGCCATGAAATGGCTTCCCCTCTATTTGTAGCACGCTAAGCACGGATGTTCGAGAAATTTGTACGATTTGTGGACAAATTTTCGAAACCTTGCTATAAATCGAACATAGCAACTAATTCGAACATAGCAGCGACCAACTTTCGAACATGTTCTTACCGCTTCGTATGATGGCCGCACACGACGAAAGGACTCTCTCATGGCTATCGCATTGAACACTAGTCGCTTCGCAGCTCGTACCTCGTCTTTGGTTGACAATCACTCCGCCGCAGTCGTGCCGCCGGCGGCCGTGTGGGATGTCCCGGCGGGGCATCGCATTTCACGTCGAACCGGCGCCTACTGTGGGAGCGTTCGAACGCTAGATATCGAACGCCGGAGCGGTCATGGACCAGCATCCGTGCGTCCTCGCAATGCTCGTGTTGATGTTTCGAACACGGAGGAGAGGGAATCGTTGCGCGGCGGCGCAGTGCTCGGTGCCGTGTTTGGAGCAGCGCTCTTCTTCACCATCGTCTTCGGCGGCGGCGCCGCGGAAGAGACCATGACTGGTGCGGATATGGCGCCGCAGGCAGAAGTGGCCGCTGTCAACGGTGCCCGCTAGGTCGCTTGGTCACGCGGGCGGTAGGGAAAGCTTCGCTTGGGGACGTCACGGCGCGGCATGCCGGGGACGTTCGCAAGCGAGACATAAGTAAATAGGGCCCGCGAGGGCAGGGCGCTACACTGGGACATCGAATCCGTACCGCACCCATGGCCGCACAAGTGGCCGTGGTCGCTGCGGCACCGTGGAGAGGAGTCCCAGTGTATTGCCCGTTTTGCCACAATGAACAGTCGCGCGTCATCGACTCACGCGTCGTGGACGCGGGCACAGCCATTCGCCGGCGCCGCGAATGCACGAACTGCACGGGTCGCTTCACGACCGTGGAGAAGGCCGTGCTGCTCGTGGTCAAGCGTAACGGCATTACGGAGCCGTTTAGCCGCGACAAACTCATCCGCGGGGTGCGCCGCGCATGCCAGGGACGCCACGTGCCGGATGACGCGTTGAAGCGCCTTGCCCAAGAAGTCGAGGAAACCGTGCGCAGCCACGGCAGCTCCCAGGTCAACGCCAACGACATCGGTTTGGCGATTCTCGAGCCGTTGCGACATCTCGATGAGGTGGCCTATCTGCGTTTCGCGTCGGTGTATAAGTCCTTCGAAAGTGCAGACGACTTCGAGTCCGAGATTCGCCTCATGAAGCGTCGCGACCGCGCAGACAGCTAGAAGAGCCGGGCCGCGCGCACTGTGCCCGGATACATAGAGCACAAAGGGCCGGGGCGACCTTATTCATGAGATCGCCCCGACCCGACGCGTTGCCGTGGGGCTCTGTTTAGCGCAGCTTGTCCACGGCTTTTTGCACGCGACGTAGCGAGATGGGGCGGGCGGTGCCGAGGCGCTGAGCGAAGAGGGAGACGCGCAGTTCCTCGATCATCCAGTGGATCTCCTTGACCTCGCGGGTCTTCTTGCGGCCAGCGGGGAGGTTGCGCAGTCGGTTCTTCAGGTAGGCGTGGGCCTCGTCGATCTCTGCCTGGCGGTCGGCATCTTTGTCAGGGTCCATGCCCATTTCCTCCAAGCGAATACGCATGGCGGCAACGTAGCGCGGCAGGTGCTGCAGATGAACAAGCCCGTGGACCGTGACGGCGTTACGCGGCAGCAGGAACTCGAGCTGGCGGCGCATATCGTCGATGGCGGGGCCTTCCCACTTGGCGAGCTCTGTGACGACGTTAGCGTATTCCACGAGACCGGGCGCGAGTGCTACGACGGTACGGCGCACGGCACCGGGGACATCGGGCTTGACCTTGGCGCGCAGCTTCTCAAATTCCCCGGGTGAGCGCACGGGACCGCCGGCGGACATCATGAGGTCGCGAATTGCGGCGACGCGGGCGTCGTCGACGAGCCCCTGGGCGCCGCCGTGCGGATACGAGTCCACGGCAACCCGCTGTTGCAAGGGCAGACCCTTGACCATGGGCCCAGCCTGCACGTGGATATCGCGCATCAGCAGGGTGAGCGTGGTGGTGAGCATGGCGGCATCGGCAGCAGCCTTGGTCGGGTGCACCTTGAGCTCCACGCCATCCTTGGTGGCGACGAGCGCTGGATAGGCTTGGACCTCGTGGCCGTCGACGACGGTGGAGACGGTCTCCTCCACGGTGCCGAGGGTCTCGGCAGTCCATTCCTTCACGGCCTTGGACTCGGACTTGCGGCCTACGCGGGAGACGGAGGACTTGATGGAACCGGCTTGGCGCTCGACGAGAGCGGCCAAGTCACGGTCCGAATCCACAATTTTGCCGCGCTTGTCGATGGCCGCGTAGTTCATCTTGAGGTGAGCGGGCAGGGCGGACGGGCGGAAGTCCTCGGTCTGAATGCCGGAGCCGCCGAGCTCGCGGAGGACATCGGCAAGCTGCTGCGTGACGGTGCCTTCGTAAGGGATGACGCGGTCGAGCGCGCGCTCGGCGAACTCGGGCGCAGGAACGACGGTACGGCGCAGGGCCTTGGGCAGAGTGCGGATGAGCTCGGTGAGTAGCTCCAAGCGCAGACCCGGGACCAGCCAATCGAAGCCCTCGGTGTCAAGACCCGCGAGCAGCGGGATGGGCACCATGAGGGTGACGCCATCGAGAGGATCGCCCGGTTCAAACTTGTACGTGAGGTCGTAGTCGATAGACCCCTTGAGCCAGCGGTCAGGGAATGCTTCCTCCGTGACGCCGGCGTCGTCTTCCACAAGCTTCGCTGGATCGAAGTCGAGGAGGTCGGGGTGCTTCTGGCGCTCCTTCTTCCACCAGGAGTCGAAATGGCGGCCGGTCGTAATCTTTGCGGGCAGGCGCGAGTCGTAGAAGTCGAAGAGCCGGTCCTCGTCGACCACAAGTCCGCGGCGGCGTGCCTTCTCCTCGTATTCGGCGGCGTCTTCCAAGGCCTGCGCGTTCTTCTTAAAGAAGGTGTGGTGCGTGTTCCAGTCGCCAGCGATGAGGGCCTCGCGGATGAACATGTCGCGCGCGGCCACCGGATCGACGCGGTGGTAGGGCACGAGGCGGTCGTTGAAGATGGGAACGCCGTAGAGCGTCGCTTTCTCATGCGCCATCGCGGCAGCGCGTTTGCGCGACCACGTGGGCTCCGAATAATGGCGCTTGAGCAGATCTGCGCCGAGTTTTTCCACCCAGGCGGGATCGATGGCTGCGACGTCGCGGGCCCAGAGGCGGGAGGTCTCCACGAGTTCGGAGGCCATGAGGAACTCTGGCGGCTTCTTCGCGAGTGCGGAGCCGGGGAAGACGAGGAAGCGTGTGTTGCGCGCACCCTGGAATTCCTTGGAGCTGCCGTCGCGCGCGCCGATGTTAGACAGCAGGCCGGACAGCAGGGACATGTGGATACGGTCATCATCCCTGGAGGAGGACTCATTAAACTGCCAGCCCAGCTGCTTCGCTACGTCACGCAGCTGGCGCACCAAGTCGAACCACTCGCGGATGCGCATGTAGTGGAGGTATTCCTTCTTCATGCGCTTGCGGAAGGCGTTGCCGGACTGTTCGTCGCGGGTTTCCACGATGTAGTCCCACAGCTTGAGCATCGCCAGGAAATCGGACTTTGTGTCCTTGAAGCGGGCGTGGGCTTGGTCGGCCTGGGCCTTGAATTCGGTGGGGCGCTCGCGCACGTCCTGGATGGTCATGGCGGCGACGATGACGATGACGTCCTCGAGGCAGCCGGTGGTGCGGGCTTCGACGAGCATGCGGGCCATGCGCGGATCGACAGGGATGCGCGCAAGGTCGCGGCCGACTGGGGTGAGGACGGGCAGGCCGTCTTTCTCCTCGTCCTTGAGAGCGGAGAGCTCGTGAAGGAGGAGTAGGCCGTCGCGGATGGCCTTCTGGTCCGGCGGCTGGACGAAGGGAAACTCGGAGATATCGCCCAGTCGCAGCGAGATCATCTGCAGGATGACGCTGGCCAGGTTGGTACGCAGGATTTCCGGATCGGTGAACTCGGGGCGCGAGTTGAAATCGTCCTCGGAGTAGAGGCGGATGGCGATGCCGTCGGCGACACGGCCACAGCGACCGGAGCGCTGGTTGGCGCTGGCCTGCGAGATGGGCTCGATGGGCAAGCGCTGGACCTTGGTGCGCGTGGAGTAGCGAGAGATGCGCGCGGTGCCGGTGTCCACGACGTAGCGGATGCCGGGGACGGTCAGGGAGGTCTCCGCGATATTGGTGGACAGCACAATCCGCCGTCCGCGGTGCGAGGAGAACACGCGGTGCTGTTCCTCGTTGGACAGGCGTCCGAACAGGGGCGTGACCTCCACTCCGCGCCATGTGCGGCCTTCGAGGGCCTCCATCGCGTCACGGATGTCGCGCTCGCCGGGGAAGAAGCAAAGGATATCGCCCTCGCCCTCGGCCATGAGCTCCTCGATGGCCTCGCATAGTCCGTCAAGAGGATCTTGGTCCACAATCTTGCCGCCGGCCTCAAACTCGAGGGGACGGTAGCGAATCTCGACGGGGAAGGTGCGCCCAGAGACCTCAATAATGGGCGCCGGCGTCCCATCCTGGGACGCGAAATGGGACGCAAAGCGCTCCGGGTCAATCGTCGCCGACGTAATGATGACCTTGAGGTCCGGACGCTTGGGCAACAGACGCTTCAAGTAGCCCAGCAGGAAATCGATATTGAGCGATCGTTCGTGCGCCTCGTCAATAATGATCGTGTCATAGGCGTTGAGGAAGCGGTCGCGCTGCATCTCCGCGAGCAAAATACCGTCCGTCATGAGCTTGACCGCGGTCGTTGCCGACACGCGGTCGTCGAAGCGGATGGCGTAGCCAACGGTCTCGCCGATCTTCTGATCCAGTTCCTGCGCGATGCGCTCGGCGACGGTGCGTGCGGCCAGACGACGGGGCTGCGTGTGGCCGATGAGTCCGCGGCGTCCGCGGCCGAGTTCCAAGCAGATCTTGGGGATCTGCGTGGTCTTACCGGAACCGGTTTCGCCAGCGATAATGACGACTTGGTTGTCGCGGATGGCCTCCGCGATGTCATCCTTGCGCGCCGAGACGGGCAGCGCGTCGGGGTAGGTTATCTCCGGAACGGAGGCATCGATAAGCGCGACGCGCTCCTGGGCCGCCTCGATATCGCGGCCGATGGCGGTGCGGGCACCCTCGGAGCGTGCCTTGTGGAGCCGGCGCTTGAAACTGCGTGCCTCGGCGAGGGATACCTTTTCAAGCGCGGCGAAGAGTTCCTCGCGCGAAGGGGCTGTGGTGTTTTCAGACATAGTTGCGCACCAGTCTACCCGCCGCTGCGCGTAGCTTTCCGATGCCGCCGTGCCCGGCGCCCCGCAGCCTCCCGCGCTGTGGATTGTGAGCACATCAGTGGCGGTTCTTCGCTACTCTAGAACCGTTCAGCAGCGCGGGGAGAGTCCCCGTAGCAACAACGTGTGAGGAGCAGTGACGTGACGAACCCACAGGATCCACGCAATCCGTTCGGCGGCGGTGACTACAACTCTGACGGCACTGGTGAGAACGGTGGTGTCTACGGAAACGGCGGAAACTATGGCTACGGTGAGTATGGCCCCACGAATCACCCGGAGGACGCGCCGGGCTTTGGTCAGCAGCCCGCGGGTGGAATTCCGAACTACCCGGGCTACCCGGGGCAGGGCAGCGGAGCAATTCCGGGCGGCCAGCCGGGACCGGGCTACCAGGGCTACAGCGCGAACGAGGCGCTCTTCGGTTACGGCGGCGCGGCGACCGTGAAGGCCGGGCCCGAGACGTCCGTCACGGATGCCATCGGGTGGGGCTTCAAGGCGACGTTCGGCAACGCCAAGCTGTGGATCGTCGGCGGCCTCGTCTACTTCCTGGCTGCCGCGGCATTCGGTGCGCTGGGCGCTGCGCTCGGCGGCGATGAGGGCTCGAATACATTTGTCGATGTCGTTTCCGGCATTCTGTCGCTTATCGTCATGCCGTTCATCCTCCGGTTGGCGCTGTGGCAGATCGATGACCCCACGACGGAGTGGGGCTTCGTTGGCCGCGACGTGAAGTTCTGGCCGACACTGGGTGCGGGGCTTGTCGCCTCCATCATCCCGGGCATCGTGACCTTCGCGCTTATCGCGTCGCCGTTGTTCGGCATGATCGACCTGATGGACAAGCCGAATGTGAGCAATGACGAGCTCTTTGCGGCGTTGGGCTCGTTGTTGCTCATGCTGCTCGTCGTTCTCGTGGTCACCGTGATCATGACCCCGCTGTTACTGCTGATGCAGTGGCACGCGGCGGACGGCGCCAGCGTCAAGGACGCCATCGTGCAGGGCTTCCGTGCCGGCCTGCGTCACTTCTTCCCGCTGCTGGGCTTCACCCTGCTCATGGGTCTCATCATGATGTTTGGCCTCATCGTGACCTTGGGCCTAGGCGCGTGCGTGCTGCTACCGGCGTATACGCTGGGTACTGCACACTACTACCGCCAGGTCGTGGGCGGCGAGATTCCCGCAGCAGGCCGCAAGGCATAGCCACCTTCACGTATACAGCGAAGCGCGCCGCCCGGTCTGTGGGCGGCGCGCTTTGCTATGGAACGCGGGGGCAGTTCGGCGCTTTAGGCAGGGGAGAGCGGTGCCGAACGCTCGACGGCGTTGTGGAATGCGGCGGTGACGAGCGCGCCCAGCTCCTCGAATTCCTGGGAGCGCGCGGCCGAGGAACGGAAGACGAGGCCGATGGTGCGCTCGGCGACGACGTCGGGGGCGAAACGGCCCACGGCGAGCTCCGGGTTGCCGCATTCGGTGGCGAGCGCGGACTCGGGGACGAGCGTGCTGCCCAGGTTGCCCATGACGAGCTGCATGATGGTCGTGAGCGAGGAGGCGCGGGTCACGGCGTTCGTCGCTTCTGCCGGATTAATGTGCGCGGTGCGGCAGAGGTCGAGAATCTGATCGCGCAGGCAGTGCCCGTCATCGAGGAGGAGCAGATCGAGGTCATCGAGCTGCTTGAGCTCAAGGTCGGTGCGGCCGGCGAGTGGGTGCGAGACATTGGTGACGACCCGGAAATTCTCGTGGTAGAGCGGCACCTCGACAAGACCATGCGACTCCGCAGGCAGCGCCATGATGGCGACATCGAGCTGGCCGTCGCGCAGGCGCTGGACGAGGTTATCCGTCTGCTCTTCGACGAAGCGCGGTTCGAGCTCCGGGAACCGCTCGGCGATGGAAGTGAGGAGGTCCGGCAGGATATACGGCGCGATCGTAGGAATAATGCCAATGGTAAGTGGGCCTGTGAGGGTCCCGTTGGCGCCGCGGGCGTGGGCTAAGAAGGCATCGGCAGCTTCGAGCGTGGCCTTGGCATAAGGGAGGAGAGACTCCCCCGCTGTAGTAACAATCACTTTGCGGGTGGAGCGCTCGATAAGTTGGACGCCAAGGCCTTGCTCGAGCGCGACGAGCGCCTGGGAGAGGGAAGGCTGGGAAATCTGCAGCTTGGTAGCGGCGGTGCCGAAGTGCTTATTCTCGGCGATCGTCACGAAAGTGCGCAGCTGAGCAAGCGTGGGACGATACTCTTTATTGTGCATGCCTATAACTCTAACACTTCTTAATAAGTTTAGCTATTGACAGCCTGCGATTTGATAGGCATAATGGAGCATGTTGGCCACACAGTCCCGGTCATTGTGAGCGGGGCCTGCGGAAACGGCCAGTAGTGAAACCATTCAAGTTGTTTGCACCCTAAGGAGTAACACACACTATGCCTATCTTGACCGTTGGCGAGAAGTTCCCGGAGTTCGACCTCACCGCTCTGAAGGGCGGCGACCTGCACGACGTGAACGCGCAGCAGCCGGAGGATTACTTCGAGCAGGTTTCGCTCGACAAGTACCAGGGCAAGTGGAAGGTTGTCTTCTTCTACCCGAAGGACTTCACCTTCGTCTGCCCGACTGAGATCGCTGCATTTGGCAAGCTGAACGAGGAGTTTGAGGATCGCGACACCCAGGTTCTGGGCGGTTCCACCGACAACGAGTTCGCTCACTTCAATTGGCGTGCAACCCACCCGGAGCTTAAGTCCATCCCGTTCCCGATGTTCGCTGACGTCCGCCACGACCTCATCCGCGCCCTCGGTGTCGAAAACGCTGACGGCGTTGCAGACCGCGCTACCTTCATCATCGATCCGGATGGCATCATCCAGTTCGTCTCCGTGACCCCGGACGCTGTCGGCCGTAACACTGACGAGGTTCTCCGTGTCCTCGACGCTCTGCAGTCTGAGGAAGTGTGCGCCTGCAACTGGGAAGCTAACGACCCGACCAAGAACATCAACAAGCTCGACGTCGTCCAGTCCTCGCTCTAGGGCTGCGCCCATCTCAGGCATTAGGCCATGAGCTTTCAAGCCTCGCACACGCTGCGGGGCTTGCTTTTGACCATCGATTGAAAAACACCTATAAAACGCTGTAAGGAGCAAAGAATATGTCTATCGACAACCTGAAGTCTTCCCTGCCGGAGTACGCCAAGGACCAGAAGCTGAACCTGGGCACCCTCACTCGTTCCACCGAGCTCGACGAGGAGCAGCTGTGGGGCTCCATCCTCGCCGCGGCCGCTGCCACCCGCAACGACACCGTCCTCTCCGAGATCATGGAAGAGGCCAAGGAGCACCTGTCCGCTGAGGCTATTGAGGCTGCCCTCGGCGCCGCTACCGTCATGGCAATGAATAACGTTGCGTACCGCGCTAAGGGCTGGCTGGGCGATGACTTCGCTCAGGTCAAGTTCGGCCTGCGCATGAACATCATTTCCAAGCCGGGCGTTGAGAAGGCCAACTTCGAGCTGTGGAACACTGTTGTCTCCGCCATCAACGGCTGTGAGCACTGCCTCGTTGCTCACACCAAGACCCTCCAGGAGGAGGGCCTGACCAAGGAGCAGGTCTGGGAGGGCATCCGCGTGGCTGCCACCGTTCAGGCTGTTGCACAGGCTGTTCAGATTGAGGCTGCTCGCTAAGAGCATGCACTCCTAGAACCGGTGGAGCTTCCAGTTCTCTTGCACTGGGCCTTGCGTTCACACGAGCGCAGGGCCTTTTTGTGATCCTTGGGGACAATCCACAGGTGAGATCATTTCCGATTGAGCTAGAACGGGCGTGCGTTGTGCGCTAAATTAAGAGCAGTTGTGAGAACTGCATTGACTAGGTCTTCGCATCCTGCCCACTTTTAGTTAAGGAAGGTCTATGAGCACGTCGTCGCGCCTCGCATTTAGCGGTTTGGTCGCTGCCGCGGCCTTTGGGATCGCCGCCTTTTCTTCTGACGGCTCCGCCGTTGCCAGCCCGCACGACGCCACGGCTGAGGAAACCGAGAGCCCCGCGACATTTTAGGGGTACGGCTTTGCCGTGCTTTCCGCGGCGAGGAACTCCAGGAGCGTCGCGCGTTGTGCCCGCTTTTCCGCGAATGTGGTGAGCGTTGGGAGGCCTATCGAGATGCCCTGGCCTATGGGGAGTGGCTGCGTGCCGAAGCCGCCGCCGACGCGCACCGTCTGAGGTAACGGCGTTCCTCGCAGCGGCGTGGTGCCGGAGCTCTACTCGAAGTCCAGCTTGTAGTGCTCCGGCTTCACCCTGCCAAGGAGCGTGCTGTAGACGAAAGTAAAGAGGAAGCCGAGAGCGATGGGGGCGGCGACAAAGACGAGGGCGACGATGATGACGTTGCCAGCGCTCCAGCCCCAACCTTCGTAATTGAGGGCGGCGAGCGGGCCGATGAGGCCGGAAATACCGAAGCCGGCCGAGATAGGCGTGCCGGAAACGCCCACGGCGCCGTCGATGCCGCCGAGGATGGCCGCAGAGCTTAAAATCGGCAGCAGGGTAATGGGGCGCGAAAAGACATTCGCCATCTGGACCTTGGGGGAGCCGAGGACGTGGAGGATGGATGTCGCAAAGCCATTGGCCTTCCAACCGATGATGAGCAGCGTGAAGCCGGTGGCGACGGCACCGAGGTCCGCCGTACCGGAGGCCACGCCCTCCATGAAGATGGCGGTGGCGATGCCGACGGTGGAAATCGGCGAGACGATAAGGAATGCGAAGAGCGTGGAGAGCACGATGCCCATGAGTACGGGCTCGAGCGTCGTCGCAGCGCTAAGCGGTGGGCCAGGCGCCGGGACGGTAGCGCGGGGCGCCGAAGAGTAATATAAGCCCCAGCGGTAACACTCACACCAGCATGATGAAAGGACTCTTTATGTCGTCTCGTTTCCAGTCCAGCTCCCGCCTCACGATCCGCGCGGCGGTGGCTGCCGTCCTCGCTGCAGGAATGGCTGCGGTCAGCCCCACTGTGGCGAGCGCGGATGAGCAGTTGGACCGCGAGTTCCAGCAGGAGCTCGACGCAGTGACGAGCGGTGAGGTCGTCCTGCCGTACCGGTCGCCGACCAACTCTCAGCGCTCGTGGGACACCGAGAAGTTTCTTACGCCGAGCGACCCGGCGTTCTGGAACCAGAACGTGGGCGGCAACCGGATTGTCTCGCCGCAGGGCAACGATGGCCTCGTGTGCGTCCACACGCGGTGGGTCATTGGCCCGTGTTATCAGCACGGCAAGAAGCTCGAGTTCGTTGGCCAGGGTTGGGAAGGAATGTACATCAGCCCGGATCTCCCGGTGAATGCCATTCGCGACGCCACGAACTTCGCTCTGTCCGCGAATGGCGGTGGCCTGGTTCCGGTCACTACGTCCTCGGTCAACGCCATCATCTTGTCGTCTATCTTGACGCAGTACCCGGAGCAGTTCCCGGAGGTTCTCTCCTCGCTCGCGCAGCGTTAGAACAGCGTTAGGCAAGCCGGAGCCGAGGGGCGTCTGGGACTCGACGTCTAGTACTCGACGCGCAAGGAGGACAGGCGCACCTCACCGGCGGCATCGGAAGCATCGAGGTCGACGGTGCCCACGAACTGGAAGGCGTGCTCGCCCTTGGGATCGCAAATGATTTGGCGGACGGTCCAGGCGCGGGTCTCTTGGTCGTTCACGCGGAAGAACTCGGGGCCGCGGGCGGAGGGGCCGGTCTCAATGTCGTCGTACTCGTCGAAGTAATCGTCGAGCACAGCGCCGAAGTCGGGGACCTCGTCAAGATAGTCGAGGAGCTCGGCCAGGCGGTCTTCCTTCTCCAGGGCGAAGAGCTGGACGAGGCGGAAGAAGTAGTTGCGCACCATGATGGTAAACGCGCGGCGGTTGGCGGTAAGGGCCGTGGGGTCCTCGACGCCGAAGGCGAGCTCGCGGTCCAAGTCCTCCTGGGAGATGGGGTTGTCCTCGCCGGCCATCTGAGCCCATTCGTCCACGAGAGAAGAGTCGACCTGGCGGATGAGCTCGCCGAGCCATTCGACGACATCGGCAAGCTCGTCCGTGTAGTACTCGTCGGGGACGGATTGGCGGAGGGTACGCCAGGCGTCGGTGAGGTAACGCAGGATGACGCCCTCGCTGCGGGCGAGGCCGTAGGTGGCCACCAGGTCGGAGAAGGTCATGGCGTTCTCCAGCATGTCGCGCACGACGGATTTGGGCGCGATCTGGAATTCCTTGACCCAGGCATTGGTCTCAGCAAACGTGTCATAGGCCTGCTCGAGGAGTTCCTCCAGGGGCTTGGGCCACGTGATGTCTTCGACGATGGTCATGCGCTCGGTGTAGTCCACGCCATCGGCCTTGAGCTGGGCGATCTCCTCGCCGCGGCGCTGCTTCTGCTGGGCGATGAGAACCTGGCGGGGGTCGTCGAGGATGGCTTCGAAGACGGAGATAATGTCGAGCGTGTAGGTGTCCGACTCTGGGTCGAGCAGGCTCAGTGCGGCGAGCGCGAAAGGCGACAGAGGCTGGTTGAGCGCAAAATCGCGGGGGAGTTCGCGCACCACGTGGTAGGGGCGACCGTAGATGTCGAGGCCCTTGGTGGACTTCTGGACGACGCCGGTGCGCACGAGCCCGCGGAAGAGATCCAGCGCCGTGAGGATATCCTGGTTCTGCTTGGAGCGGGTGTCGTGGTTGGTACGCAGGAGGTGGCGCATGTGCTCGTAGCCGTCGCCGTGGCGGGCAAGGACATTGAGCAGCATGGAGTTGGAGACCTTGAACTGGCTGGTGAGCTGCTCAGGCTCGGCATCGATGAGTCGCAGGTAGGTCTTCTCTGACCAGGTGACCTCGCCGTCGCGGGCGGACTTCTTCTTGAGCTTCTTCAGGCGCGCCGGGTCGTCCCCGGCCTTGCGGCGGGCCTTGGCGTTTTCGATTTCGTGCTCGGGGGCCTCGACAACGACGGTGCCTTCGGTGTCGTAGCCGGCTCGTCCGGCGCGGCCGGCGATCTGGTGGAACTCGCGGGACTTCAAGATGCGCTGGCGGGTGCCGTCGTACTTGGCCAGGCCCGTCATAAGCACGGTGCGGATGGGCACGTTAATACCCACGCCCAGGGTGTCCGTGCCACAGATGATCTTGAGCAAGCCGCGCTGGGCGAGGCGCTCGACCAGGCGGCGGTACTTGGGCAGCATGCCGGCGTGGTGGACGCCAATGCCCTTGCGTAGCAGCTTGGACAGGTCCCGGCCGAAGGTCGTGGTAAAGCGGAAACCACCGATTTCCTTCGCGACTGCGTCCTTTTCCTCGGGCGTGAGGATTGTGCCGATGGAGGTGAGCGCTTGGGCGCGCTCGGAGGCCTCGCGCTGGGAGAAGTGCACGACGTAGATGGGTGCCTTGCCCGTGGAGAGGAGTTCTTCGATGGTGTCCTGCACGCCCGTAAAGACATAAGAGAAGTCGAGCGGCACGGGACGGGTGGTCCCGGCAACGAGCGTGGTGTCGCGGCCGGTGCGCTGGGTGAGGTCCTCCTCGAGCCACGACGTGTCGCCGAGTGTGGCGGACATGAGGAGGAACTGCGCCTTGGGCAGTTCCAGGAGCGGTACTTGCCAGGCCCAGCCGCGGTCGGGCTCAGAGTAGTAGTGGAACTCATCCATGACGACTTGGTCGATAGAGGCCTCCGCGCCGTCGCGCAGCGCGATATTGGCGACGATCTCCGCGGTGGCCGCGATAATCGGCGCGTTGCCGTTGACGGTGGCGTCGCCCGTCATCATGCCCACGTTATCGGGGCCGAAGATCTCGCACAGCGCGAAGAACTTCTCGGAGACCAGCGCCTTAATGGGTGCGGTGTAGAAGCTGCGCTGGCCGCGGGCGAGCGCAATAAAGTGCGCGGCGTTGGCGACCATGGACTTGCCGGAGCCGGTGGGTGTCGCAAGGATGACATTGTCGCCGGCGAGGATGCCCAACGAGGCTTCCTCCTGGGCGGGGTAGAGGCTAATCCCGCGGTCTTTCGTCCACGCGATGAAGGTGTCCCACACCGCCTCGTCGAAGAGGGAGGAGGGGACATCCTCAAGGTCGGCCAGCTTGTCAGACAACGTCGCGGTATTCACGACTCACCAGTCTACAAGGCAGGCCGACGCGAGTTACTTGGCTTCGCCCGAATCGTCGGAGTCATCGGAAGCATCCGAGTCTCCGGCAGAAGGACCACCCAGCTCTTGCGGGCCCGAAGAGTCCCGACCGAAGTTATCCTCGCGGTCGTTGATGTCTGCGGTGAGGATCTGGTCGCGCCAGGAATTCTCGTGGCCCAGGGCGTCGAGGAAGCGCTCGAATTCCTCCGAGAGCTCTTCGCCGGTAGGCGCGCCCTGCTCGCCCGGCATGATGGCCTGCGGGTGCTCCTCGCGGTAGCGCTCCATATAGGCGTCGTACTGGTTCTCCAGCTGGCCCACGACCTGTGCGATCTCCTCGGAGTCGTTGACCTGCTCCTCAATCTGGTGGTTGAGTCGCGCGGCGTCGGCCTCCAGGGCGCGCAGTGGCAGCTTGAGGCCCGTCACGGAGGCGACGGACTCGAGAAGCTCGAGCGTCGCCTGCGGGTACGGGGAGTTGGCCAGGTAGTGCGGCACGTGCGCCGTGTAGCCCGCCACGTTCCGGCCGGCCTTCGCCAGGGCGCGTTCGATGTACATCTGCGCCGCACCCGGGACCATCATCGTGGAGTCGAGGCGGAACATGCGGTTCACGAGCTCCGGTGAGTTGCCGTGGGCCGTAATCACCATGGGGCGCGTATGCGGCACCGGCATGGGCGCGCCATACAGCGCGACCGTCTGCTTGACGTCGAACTTATCAACCAGGTCAGTGACGGCCTTGGTAAAAGCCTGCCAGCGCAGGTCCGGCTCGGGGCCAGACAGCAGCAGGAAAGCCTTGTCCGCGTTATCGCGCAGCACGCGCATATCGAGATCGAGATTCTCAATCTCTATCGGTGCGTCATTATCGAGCGTCACCGCAGGGCGGCGCGAGCGGTAATCGATGAGCTCGTCCGCGTTAAAGGATGCGATAAGTCTGTTATCGAGCGCCGCCTTGAGGTGGTCGGCACTGTGCTCGACCGCCTGGCCCGCGTCCGCGTAGCCGTGCAGGGCGACGATAAGGGTGGGGCCGTCCGTCTCGCCGGCCGCGGTGTCGTTCACCGCCGGTGCTGGGTACTCCAGCTCATACATGCGATCTTCGTTCGCCATGGTGTCCTCCTAGCGTCTATACCCTCCACAACAGCGAACCTCACCGTTGTTATTCCCTTGCACGCAATCAAATTTCAGGGGTGCGGCAATGGGGTAGGTGGCCAACTATTTTAGCGCGAAAAACCTGCCAAGCGTGCCGGTTGTGCCCCATCTATTCCTGTGGAGTCAATACCAATGTGTGCATCTGTGGATAATCCCCGGGGGACTGCACACTCTATTGGGCAATGCACCCACGTTTTCCACAGGCACGAACGCGCCGGTCTCGACACCATGTAAAGTAACCCGCCACAGTGAAAGCATGACTACTTCACATGATGCTGTTACACCTGGTTACCTGCTCGCTTCTATCCCTGGGGCGCTCGGATTTTATCCCAGCGACTCCATCATCCTCATGGGCTTTAGCTCAGAGGACAATCGCCTCGTCTTAGGGCCCGTCGCCCGTTTCGACATCGCGCTGGCCTCGCGCCAACTGCCTGAGGCCTTCGCCGTCGTCGCCGCGGGGGCGGACGTCGTCTTCGCCTTCATCGTTTCCCACCGCCCCGACCCCGCCATTCATGACCTCACCGATCTCCTCTTCGACTTCTCTGCTGACCTCGACGACACTGACCGCACCGTCGACGCCTGCTGGTTTACCCCAGAGATTTCCGTCGGCCAGCCCTATGAGATGTGCTTTGCCCCGGCGGAGATTCCGCTCACGCACACCGCGGAATGGCAACAGGGCACCATTGACTCCATCGCCGCGTCGCCCACCATGGAGCGCTGGCGCGAGGCTGGCCGCCTGCCAGAGATTTCCCGTGACGAGGCCTTCGCCTGCTTCGACGAGGCCAATCCTCACTTCGGCCCGCGCGATATCGCAGCCATGGTGAGAGCCGCTGCTTCCGATGCCCCCTTGCTCGCCCAAGGCCGTCCCGCCCGGCCTGTGCCCATGGCAGCCGGCGGGGCGGCCAGCACCCTGGCCGAGGACGTCCGCCTGCGCTTCGAGGACCGCGACATCGTGCCGCTGGCGACGCGGGTCTTTAGCGAGCTGTCGAATATGACGGGTGAGCCGCCGGAGGACGACCCCGTGCGTGCCGATGCCGTCCTGCTCACCCGCATGGCGACCATCCTGTACGACACCGCGTTGCGCGATCTCATCGTGAGCGCTCTGTGCGACCAACCCAAGGGCGCGGCGCGAGTGCTGCTCGCCGTGGCGCAGACGGTGCACGGACCCGCGCGCACCAACGCGTTGGCGCTCTATGCCATGGCGCAGGTCGCGCTCGGCTTGCCGATGGTCGCCGGCACCGTGTTGTCCGTCGCCCTCGAGGAAGACCCGGAGCACACCCTCGCGGGCCTGCTTATGCGTGGGTATCGCGCCGGGCTGCAGGACAAGATGGTGGCGAACTTCCGGCGCGGATCCGCCAAGGCGCGTGCGAGCCTCGGCCTCGACGAGGACGGCGAGCGCGCCTTGTGTGCCTAGCGGACGTGTGTCCATGCCCGAAACGACGAAATCCCGGCACCGTAATCGGCGTCGGGACTCGTGTGTGGAAGACGCTTAGCGGACGCGCTTGGCGGAGTGCGCGCGCTCGCCCAGGTTCTTCGTGAAGTTCCAAGCGTCGGTCACGATGGTGGTGAGCTCTGTACGCGTCGGGTTCCAGCCCAGCTCTTCCTTGATCTTGGCGGAAGACGCGATGAGCGTCGCCGGGTCGCCAGCGCGGCGCGGGGCAAGCTCGGCCGGGATGGGGTGGCCTGTCACGGCGCGGCAGGCCTCGATGACCTGCTTGACGGAGTAGCCGTCGCCCGAGCCCAGGTTGTAGATGCGGTGCGTGCCCGGCGTATTCGTCTCGAGCGCGAGGACGTGTGCGTCCGCGAGGTCGCGGATGTGGATGTAGTCGCGCACGGCCGTGCCATCCGGGGTGGGGTAGTCATCGCCGAAGATAAAGATCTTGTCGCGGTGGCCCAGCGCCACCTGGAGCACGAGCGGGATGAGATGGGTCTCGATTTCGCGGTTCTCGCCAATCTCGCCGTAAGCGCCCGCAACGTTGAAGTAGCGCAGCGAGGTCGCGCCCAGGCCGTAGGCGTTCGCGTAGGACGTGATGGCGTAGTCGATGGAGAGCTTCGTCGCGCCGTACGTGTTCGTGGGTTTGGTAGGCAAGTCCTCGGTGATCGGCACGACCTCGGGCTCGCCGTAGGTCGCCGCGGTGGACGAGAAGACGAGGTTCTTCACGTCGTTGGCGCGCATCGCGTCGAGCAGCGCCAGCGTGGTGACGAGGTTGTGCTGCCAGTACTCGTCCGGCACCTCCATGGACTCGCCGACAAGCGAGCGTGCCGCGAAGTGGACGACGCCCTCGAAGCCGCCTTCGCCGAGGACCTCGGCGGCCTTATCACGCACGTCGCCCTCGACGAGGCGGGCGGCGGCCGGGACGGCCTCGCGGTTGCCCGTGGTGAAGTTGTCAATGATGGTGACGTCGTGGCCGGCCTCGACGAGGACGGCGGCGCACACGCTTCCCACGTAACCGGCACCGCCGGTGACAAGCAGCTTCATGAATAGGACCTTTCCATTAGGCGGTTGGGGCAATGCCCGCGGTACATGCTGCGGGCAGGCGAGTCGAGTCAGGAGTGTTGGTCTGTATACAACAATCTCCCACTGTAGACGCGAACGCGGCCGCGGTCCCGGTGCGAAACTCGTGTGGCCCAGTGAGGGGCGAAACGAGCGGCACAGGGAGCGCGGCCGCGGAGAAGACGCCGGTGCGAAAGGCGAGCACCGGCCCGGCACGCTACGTGCGAATGCGAATGGCGTGAGCGAGGTCGTCGACGAGCTCAACGGTGGCGCCGTTGTCCGTCGTCATCGTCACGGTGCCGTTGTCATTGACCACGGTGACCGCGGCGCCGACCACGATGCCAGCCTCGTAGAGCTCACGGAACTGGGAGGCATCGACCTGCAGGATCTCGTTGATCTGCTCGATGGTGCCCTTCGTCTCCTCGTTGTCCGGAAGATCGATGACGCGCACGCCCGCCTCGAGCGACGGCGGGGTCACGCCCAGCTCGTCGAGGGCCGGGATGGGATTGCCGAACGGGGAGCGGAATGGTTCGTCCAGGATGTTGACGAGGCGACGCTCGACGTCCTCGCTCATGACGTGCTCCCAGCGGCAGGCCTCGTCGTGGACCTGGTGGATGTCGAGGCCCAGGACGTCGGTGAGCAGGAGCTCAGCGAGACGGTGCTTGCGCATAACGGCCGTGGCCAGTGAGCGGCCCTGCGCCGTGAGGTCGAGGCTGCGGTCGTTGCGCACGTGCAGTAGGCCATCGCGCTCCATGCGGGCGACCGTCTGGGAGACCGTCGGGCCGGACTGCTCGAGGCGCTCAGCAATGCGGGCGCGCAAGGGAGTAATACCCTCTTCTTCCAGCTCATAGATGGTACGAAGATACATCTCCGTGGTATCGACTAGATCGCGCATGCTGTATGGCCTTTCTGTCTGGAGCCGACGTGCGCGACGGCCCCAGCTGCTGTAATAAAGAAATACTCGCCCACGCCAACGCGCCAGCACGCCGTTTTATTTCCACGACCTGCCGCCGCGCGGTGTGATTTACTCCCATACTTTAGCGTAAAAGCACGGTCCCGCGCGCAGGAAAACACTCTTAACTGCCGATTTTTGATAGTCGCGGACTATGGGATGTGGGCGACTAAGCGCCGAAACCTGTAGGTGACATACGACACCGCCCCCGGCCGGCTGGCCGAGAGCGGTGGAAAGGGGCGCGGTGGTGCCCGGAATGAGTGTGGGCTTGTTTACTGGGCGTACTCGCGCAGGCGGGCGGCGCGGTTGCCGTCGCGCAGCTTAGCCATCACCTCGCGCTCGATCTGGCGGACGCGCTCGCGGGAGAGACCGAACTTGCGGCCAATCTGGTCGAGGGTGCGCGGCACACCGTCGTCCAGGCCGTAGCGCAGACGGATGACATCCTGCTCGCGCTGCTCCAAAGAGCCGATGACGGAGCGGATATCAGAGTGGCGCATCGCGGCGACGACGGCGGACTCGGCGTCGGTCGCCTCAGCGTCCTCAATGAAGTCGCCCAGCGGTGCTTCCTCGTCCGCGCCGACCGGCATGTCAAGCGAGACCGGGTCGCGGGACTGGCGCAGGAGCATCTCAATCTTCGACTCGTCAATGCCGGATTCCTCCGACAGCTCCTCGTTCGTGGCCTCGCGGCCCAGGGACTGGTACATCTCGCGCTTGATGCGGGAGAGCTTATTGACCTGCTCGACGAGGTGGACTGGGAGGCGAATGGTGCGCGACTGGTCAGCCATGCCGCGCGTAATGGCCTGGCGAATCCACCACGTGGCGTACGTGGAGAACTTAAAGCCCTTGGAGTAGTCGAACTTTTCCATGGCGCGAATAAGGCCGAGGTTGCCCTCCTGGATGAGATCGAGGAGCGGCATGCCGCGGCCGGTGTAACGCTTCGCGAGCGAGACGACGAGACGGAGGTTGGCTTCCAGCAGGTGGGAGCGGGCCTTCTTGCCGTCGCGGGCGAGGATCTTCAAATCACGCTTCTCAGCGCGGGTGAGCTTCTCGGCGTTGGCGAGCTTGTGCTCCGCGTAGAGACCAACCTCAATACGCTGGGCGAGTTCCACCTCGTCTTCGGCCGAGAGCAGCGCCGTCTTACCGATACCGTTGAGATAAACACGAACCAAGTCGGCGGAGGGATTATCGTTCGTCTGATTGCGGCGGGAGCCGCGGTCCGCGTCGTCGGGCGCGAAGCCGTCGTTTTCTGCGGTGGTGTGGGCTGCGGAAGAGCTGCTCATTGTTTGTGGCCTCCTATAAGGTTTCGCCGGTAACACATTGTTCAACGGCCGAGAGGTGAAATGAGTTCCCGCCGCCGATTATTGCTGCGATAAGTGTCGCACAAATGGGGGTAATTCACCGGGGGTAACCTGCGGTTTCCTGAGATCCATTTAAAACAAAAAATTAGTGGAAATTCAGACTCGGGCCGCGAGGCTAGCACTCGACGAGGACCGTGAAGGGGCCCTGATTGACGGAGGTGACCTCCATCATGGCACCGAAGCGGCCTGTCTCCACGTGCACTCCGTGGCCCTCGAGCGCGGTGCGCAGCGCCTCGATGACGGGCTCGGCGTCTTCGCCAGGCGCGGCGTCCGACCATGACGGGCGGCGGCCCTTGGCGGTGCGGCCGTAGAGCGTGAACTGGGAGACGAGGAGAACCGGCGCGCCCGCGTCGCGGACGGCAACCTCGCCGTCGAGGATACGCAGGCCCGAGATCTTGTCTGCCATCTTGTCAATTTTCGACGCCAGCGTGCTGGCGTCGTCGCAGTCCTCGCGGGCCACGCCCACGAGTGCGAGCAGCCCGCCGGTCTCGGGGCAGTCGATAGCGCCGACCACCTCGCCTTCGACGGTGACGGACGCGGACGAGACGCGAGTGAGAACGGCGCGCATGAAAGAAAGACTCCTTAGTCGTTGAGCAGGTCGGTGGGTATGAGCAAGCCGTGGCGGACGAGATCCACGACGGCAGGCAGGGCAGAGGCGAGGAGCTCGTCCTCGTCGAAGTCGTTGAGTGCGGCGTAGACGCCGACGGTATCGGCGAGTGTGAGGCCCTCCGGGTTGAGACCCGCGACGATGGCGGCGAGGTGCTGGTCCACGTCGTGCTGCCAGCGTGGGCCCTCGGTACGGGTGAGTCGCAGTGCGGCGCGGTGAAAACCTTGGCCGGCTTCGTCCGGCAGGGCGACGTCCTCGCGGGCGAGGCCCGGGCGCACCGCGAAGTGAGAGCGCTCCAGCTTGCCGGGGACGAGGCCGCGCAGCCACGCGACGCGCGCGAAGTACTCCTCGACCTCGGGGCCGAGCGGATCGTTAAACGGCTGCGGCATGTACTCCGCCAGAATGTCCGAGGGTTCGTCGTCGCCGATGCGCTGCAGAGCAACGAAGCCGAAGCCGATGCCCGTGACGTCGTGGGCATGGAAGTGCTGAAGCCAGCGCTGCGCCTGCTCCTTGCCGGTGTCCGAGCGCAGGTCCACGGATTCGTCCTTGAGCCACGTCGAGACGTAGAGCGACGGGTCCGCGACGTCGCGCTGGATGATCCACGCGGCCACGCCTGTGGCGGGCAACCAGGACGCGACGCGCTGCTGCCAGGGGACGTCGCCTTGGTGGACCCAGGCCGCGAGCAGGTGGGCGGTGCCGCCGGGGTTGAGGTGCTCTGGGGCCTGGGAGATGACGAGCTCGGAGGCGCCGTCCAGGTTGAGGCCGGAGTCGCGATAGACGTGGCCCACGGTGGGCAAGCCCACGACGAAGGGCGGGTTGGCCACGATCCGGTCGAAGCGTTCGCCGTCGACAGGCTCGAACCAGGAGCCCTGGCGGAGATCGACGCGCTCGGTGGCACCGGCCGCGGCGACAGTGGCACGGGCGAGCTCGAGGGCGCGCGCATGGACGTCTGTGGCGACAACCCGCGTAGCGTTGCCCAGCTGGCCGAGCAGCTGCACTCCCGAGCCTGTGCCGAGGTCGAGGACGGACTCGACCGGCGAGTGCGGAGTCGACTGGAGGAGGGAGAGCGAGGCCGAACCGACGCCTAATACGTGATCGGGGCCGGGGACGTGGTCGACGAAGGTGGCGTCCACGTCGGAAAAGACCCAGTGGTTGGCGCCCGCGATGACGTGCGGGCGTACGTCGAGGGCGATACGGAGCGTCCCGGCGGTAGCAGCAGGGACGGTGACCCCGGCGTCGATGAGGCGGGTGGCCAGCGGTGCAGAGAGGGCATCGGCAAGCTCGGCGGGGGTTAGCGGCTCGTGGAGGATAAACGCGCGAATGAGCGCGTCGAGCTGCGTGCCGCCGGAGGTGGCGAGCAGAACGGGGCCGGACTCGCCGCGATAGAGGGCCTCGGTGACCTCAGGGCCCAGGTGGCCGGAGAGACCGGCGTCGGTAAAGCCGGCGGATTCGAAGGCGGCGGCGAGGTCCGCGGCGGCATCGGCAAGCGGGAACTTGGGGTTGAGCGGCGCGAAGAAGTCGGTCATAGCGGGCCTTTACTGAGTGTCGTCGTGGTCGATGGTGCGGGAGGCGGGCAGCTCGGCGGTGCGTTCACGCTCAAGCTGGGCGTAGTGCTGTTGCTGCTGGCGGGCGAGGGCGGGGCGGTAGACCATGCGCTCGCGCTCGTCGCGCTTCTGGCCGCGGCCGTTGCCGAGCACGACCGCAATCCACGGCAGCGGCACGGAGACGGCCAGCGCGATGGTCGCGGCGAGGTACCAGTGCATGACGAGGAAGAACGCGCCGAGCAGGAGGGAGGGCACGCGGAGGAACTGGAGAAAAGCGTATTGCTTCTCGCGGCGGAGGCGATCCTGGCCGGGGCCGACCTTCGCGTCTGTAATGAGGGCACTGCGGCGGGCAAAACGGCGGCGGGGAGCTTCCTCTGCGACGCCCTCAATAATGGAGGGATCGCTAGACGACGATCCGGTCATAGGATCGTCTGGGGTGTCGTCGCCATTGTCCCGAGTGCTCATGACAACCCAGCCTAGCCCCTAGAGTCGCATTTTTTAACCCTCGTGGGGCATGATAGGTCGAGTGAGTACTACGACGACGAAGACGATTGAACGCCCCGACGTTCGTGAAGAGACGTCGACGGGTGATGGCACCCCGAAGTTCTTCCACTACGTGCGCAAGGACAAGATCCTGAATTCCGCTGTGAGCGGCGAATACGTCGTTGCACTGTGCGGCGAGACCTTCCCGGTGACCAAACAGGCGAAGCCGGGTTCTCCGGTGTGCCCGGACTGCGAGAAAATCTATAAGGGGCTGCGTCGTAAGTGAGCGCCCGCCGCGGTCCTTTGCGCGCCTGGCAACAGGCGGCATTGGACAAATTCTTGGCAACCAAACCGCGTGACTTCATGGCCGTGGCAACGCCGGGTGCCGGTAAGACGACGTTCGCGTTGCGCATTGCCACGGAGCTTATCGATGACCGCACGGTCGACCGCGTCATTGTTGTGGTCCCCACGGAGCACCTCAAGGTGCAGTGGTCCCACGCCGCCGCGCGCGTGAACCTGTCGCTGGACCCGAACTTTAAGAACTCGTCTGCGGTCAACCCGGCGTACGACGGCATTGTGGTCACCTATGCCCAGGTAGGCATGCACCCGTTCAAGCACCGCGCCGTGGCCTCGTCCAAGCGCACGTTGGTGATCCTTGACGAGATCCACCACGCCGGCGACGCAAAAAGCTGGGGCGACGGCGTGCGCGAGGCCTACGACGACGTGGAGCACCGCCTGGCGCTTACAGGTACGCCGTTCCGTTCCGATGACTCGCAGATCCCCTTCGTGCGCTACGAGCAGGACGGTGAGGGCCACCTCGTTAGCCAGTCCGACCACACCTATGGGTACGGTGACGCGCTTGCCGATGGCGTCGTGCGCCCCGTGGTCTTCCTTTCTTACTCTGGCGAGTCGCGCTGGCGCGATTCCGCCGGCGAGGAGCATGCCGCCCGCCTGGGCGACATCCTCAACCCGGAGCAGACCGCCCGCGCGTGGAAGACGGCGCTGGACCCCAAGGGCGAGTGGATTCCTACCGTTTTGAATGCGGCACACACGCGGCTTATGCAGATGCGCCGCAACATGCCGGACGCCGGCGGCCTCGTGCTCGCCACGGACACGCAGACCGCCCGCGCGTACGCGAAGATCTTGAAGAAGCTGTCGAATACGCCGGTCTCCGTCATCCTCTCCGACGATCCGACGTCCTCGGACCGCATTGAGGAATTCTCCCAGTCCACCGACGAGTGGATGGTCGCTGTGCGCATGGTTTCTGAGGGCGTCGACGTCCCGCGCCTGGCCGTGGGCGTCTACGCCACCTCCGCGTCCACGCCGCTCTTCTTCGCGCAGGCCATCGGCCGTTTTGTGCGTTCGCGCATGCCGGGCGAAACCGCGAGTGTCTTCCTGCCCTCCGTCCCCGTGCTCCTGGGCCTGGCGGAGAACATGGAAAAGTCCCGTGACCACGTCCTTGGTGCGGAGAAGTCCCCGGATAAGGAGGGCTGGGACGACGATCTGTTGGCCGAAGCCAACAAGAAGAAGACCGAGCAGGACATGCTCGAGCCGACCTACGAGTCCTTGGGTGCGGAGGCTGAGTTCTCCGGCCTGCTCTTCAACGGCTCCCAGTTCACCACCGGCGATATCACGCAGGAAGACCAGGACTTCATCGGCATCCCCGGCCTCCTCGACGCCGATCAGGTCAAGGACCTGCTGCGCAAGAAGCAGTCCGATGAACTCGACCGCCGCGAGCAGGAAGAGAAGGCCAAGCGCGCCGCCGAGGCCGCCGAGGCCCACCGCCGCGAAATCTTCGGCCTGCCCAGCGCGCCGCAGAACCGGAAGCCCGCTGCTTCCGATGCCGCTGGCGAAGCCAGCGGTGTTGTCGATGAGATCGCCGAGCTGCGCAAGGAGCTCAACACCTTGGTCTCCATCAAGGCGCAGAGCTCCGGCCGCCCGCACGGCGCTATCCACACGGAGGTCAGAAAGGCCTGCGGCGGCCCGCCCACCGCACTGTGCAACGCGGAGCAGCTGCAGGCGCGGATTGATTTTCTGCGGGCTTGGTAGAGCGCAGGTGCTCTCGCTTGTCGAAACGTGAATGAGTCGCCGAAAATCGGGTGAATTTTCGGCGACTCATTCATACTTGTGCTGCACGCTCGGGCGCCTTCGGTTAGGCTGATGCTCACAACACACGGGGGAGATCAGCATGGGGATTGTTGACAGAAAATTTCCGGGGGCTTTCAAAGTAGGCCAGGGCCTTTACTTGCCTGAAGAGCCGACGCCGGAACAGCTCGCGGCGCTCGCTTGCGAGAGGGGTGCGTATCTAACCGGCGAGAGCGCCGCACAGGTGCTGCTGGGTGAACAGCTCACCTTTCCGCTGCGCTTGGTGAGTCGCACATCGCTACCGTCTTCGCAGCTATGGACCGTGTCGCGACGGAACCGGTTGGTGTACCTCACGCGTGGCGACCTTAAGATCCTGTATCACCCCCTCGCCGTGGCCGATATCGCCAATGACGACCGGGCCATTCGGCTGCTCGCGAGCCGCTACGGCGGAAAGAGGGGACAGAAGTTGCTCGACGAGGATCTCTCGCACGTGCGCGAGCTTCCCAAGCGGACGCGGGAACTTATCAACCGCGCCGCGGTCGGGGCTGAGTCCCTGCTCGAGCGCACTGTCGCCCGTGCACTGCGGGAACATGGCGTCGAGGTAAAAGTCAATCACCTGATCGGGCTTTACCGCTGGGATCTGGTGATCCCGAAAACGAAGGTCGCAATCGAACTTGACGGATTCAAGTTCCACATCCAGCGTGACGTGTTCATCCATGACCGCTGGAAGAATAGTGATGCTGTCCTGCGCGGCTGGACGACGCTTCGATATTCCGGTTCTTGCGTGAAGCATCATCTCGAGGACGTGGTGGGGCAAATCCTCTCAGCGAAGGCCCCGCGACTGGGCGAGCGGTGGCACAGGCTCTTCGTACGACAGTGGCACTGGGGTATGCACGACGAGATGGTTGTTCTGGAATGACGGAACGTGAATGAGTCGCGAAAAACAGAGTGATCTTTCGGCGACTCATTCATACTTCGCAGCTCCACCTGCTGTCGAGACGCACGCCGCTGCACTCGGCCGGTGCATGCGGCCAGCGTTCCCGTGAATTCGCGAGTGCAGTTCTCAGAATTGCCCGAGACGAGAGCGGCCTGCACGACGGTCAGGCCGCCGCGGTAGCGACTTTCAAGAGACAAGCAGCGACGCGGGGAAAACCCTGCACAAAGTGCAATTGATGGCCGCGTACCGCGGCGCCGAAACAAGGAGGGGATCCACCCCTGGGTGTGACAAAGTAGTCAAAGCCAAGGATCGCCTTCTTAAGGCAAGCCTTCGCGATTTAAACTCACTATGAGATTAATTATCAGCCTCACTCATTGACGAGGAAGTCCTCATGGTTATGTTGTCGCTTTTTGCCACCGGCCACCGCGCCGCGACCTCTGCACCGCTGCCTGGCGAGGCCGAGCGCGACTGCACTGCCCGCGCCCACCTACTGCCCGTCGGCGCCGAAGCCGTGCTCACCAGCGTCGCCCGCGTCACGAATCCGGCGCTGGCCCTTCGCCTGCGCGAGCTCGGCTTGCGCGAGGGCGCGACACTCACCATTGGCAATAAGACGGCCGGCGGCGGCCGCGTCGTGACCGTGGACGGCTGCCGCTACGCCCTCGACGTGGCGACCCTCGCGAGCCTGGACGTCCAACGATGAGCACCACACACAAAGCCGCCAGCTGTCACAGCAATGCCGGCGGGGCAGTAGCTCCCGCGGGTGCGCCTATCGTCGCGCTCGTCGGCGCACCGAACTCCGGCAAGTCCACGCTCTTTAACGCGCTCACCGGTGCGAAGGCCCAGACCGGCAACTGGCCAGGCACCACCGTCGAGGTCGCCCGCGGCGCCTGGCGGCTCAGCACAGCGCACGACTGCGCGTGTGCCGGGACCAGCGAGTGCCACTGCCCTCACCAGGCGCAGGCGATCGACCTCATCGACTTTCCTGGCGCGTATTCGCTCGACCCTATGAGCCCGGATGAGGAGCTCACCCGGGACATGCTCATCAGGCATCCGGTGGACGAGCGTCCCGATGCCGTCGTAGTCCTCGTCGACGCCACCGCCGTGGCGCGCGGTCTCAACATGGCGCTGCAGGTTGCGGAGTACCCGCACCGCGTCGTCATCGCGCTGAGTAAGACGGACACGGCCGCCGCCCGCGGCATCACCGTGGATGTCAGGAAGCTGGAAAAGCAGCTCGGGATGCCCGTCGTCACTGTCAACGGACGCACGCGCTCCGGCATCGCAGAACTAGAGCGCGCCGTCCGCGCAGCACTGGCCACGACTAAGACCACCCTCCGCACCTCCCATGATCCCGACGATCGATTCCGAGATGTCGATGCTGCTGTGAAGGCCGCCGTCACCCGCGGTCCCGCCGCGACCACCGCCACGGAGAAGATTGACCGCTTCGCCCTCCACCCGGTCCTGGGGCCCATTCTCTTCCTTGGCGTCATGTGGCTCGTCTTCCAGATCACCACCACTGTCGCGGCACCGCTGCAGGATGGCCTCGAGGCGTTCATCCTGGGGCCAGTCTCTGATGCGGCGCGCGCCGGGCTCGAAAAAGTCGGCCTGGGCGGGGGACTGGTGGAAGGCCTCCTTGTCGACGGTTTCATCGGCGGCGTGGGCACCGTGCTCACCTTCGCCCCGCTCATGGCGCTCATGTTCATCTGCCTGGCCGTGCTGGAGGACTCCGGCTATATGGCGCGGGCGGCGGTGGTCACCGACCGCGTCATGCGCGCCATCGGGCTGCCGGGCAAGGCGTTTATCCCCATCATCGTGGGCTTTGGCTGCAATGTCCCGGCGATTGCCGCCACGCGCGTGCTCGCCGCACCACGCCAGCGGATCCTCACCGCACTGCTCATTCCATTCACGTCATGCTCCGCGCGACTCGTCGTCTTCCTCATGCTCGCGCAGACCTTCTTCCCGGCGCATGCAGGCAGCGCCGTCTTCACGATGTACGTCGTCTCCATCGCACTCGTCGTGCTCACCGGCCTGCTCCTGCGCCACACGCTGTGGCGCGCCCTGCCCGCCGAGGCACTTGTCATTGATTTGCCCTCCTACCAGCTGCCCACCGCGCGCCTGGCCTTGTCCGTCATGTGGATTCGTCTCAGAGGATTCCTGCGCACCGCCGGCGGCATTATCGTCTCCACCGTCATCGTCATCTGGCTGCTCATGGCCATCCCCGTCGGCACGGACGCCCGGATTGGTGAGGTCGCCCCACAGGATTCCGCGTACGGCACCGTCGCGCGCACCATCGCCCCGGCCTTCGCGCCTGCTGGCTTTGACTCGTGGTCGCTCACTGGCCCGCTCGTCACCGGCTTCGTGGCGAAGGAAGCGCTTATCTCCACGTGGGCGCAGACCTATGCCGTCGCGGACGTCACGGATGCCGATCCCACCGAGCAAGCCGCCAGCCCCCTCGCCGGCAATATCCGCGCTGACTTTGAGGCGGCATCGGAAGGCCATGCTTTGGCCGCGGTGTGGGCCTACATGCTCTTCCTGCTCTCGTACACCCCGTGCGTGGCGACCATCGCCGCGCAACGCCGCGAAATCGGCTGGCGGTGGACCCTCTTCGGCTTCGGCGTGCAGCTCGCCCTCGCGTGGACGCTCTCCGTCATCGCCTTCCAGCTCCTCAAGCTGGTGCTGTAATGTTCCGCCGCAGCCTTCCGATGCCCCCATCCCTCCCACCGTCCCGCGCCGTCACCGCCGCGTTGGCCCAGGGGATAAGCGGAACCCCGGCGCTGGCCGCCGCGACCGGGCTCGACGCCGAGACCGTCGACCTTGTCCTGGCGCACCTCGAGGCCACCGGCGAGCTCACGCGCGCGGCGCTCGGCGAGTGCGCGGCCTCGAGTTGCGACGGCTGTTCCTGGGCCGGCAACTGCGCAGCCCACGTTCCAGGCCGCACGGTTCCCATCGAGCTGCACCTTCACCGCCCGGCTTAGATGGGGAGACAAGGACAACCTCTGGTTCCACGGCGGTAACCTCCACCAGTCGCGCCACTATTCGCGCTACCTCGCGCTCCAGTTGAAGGCCCGCTACGAGGGACTTGACACCCCGGTCTACAAGCTGGCCGAAGTCCATCACCTCCGTTAACAGTCACCACATACAGCGCCGCCATCCTTCCTTGATGGCGGCGCTTCGCGCGCGCCGGGCCATCACTCACCCCGCCGCACCGAACTATCAGCCACCTTTGCCGAGGCCCCACAGCACCCACTTAATCCAGACGTCATTTCGCCCACACAACCACCAATGCGGTAGTAATATGTCTCACAATCCACACCCCACTGTGCGAGCCTCACAAGGGCTCTACGCACAACACACCCACTCGACACCCTGAGAGGAAGCATTCCATGGCAGCACCCCAGTCCACCCCACATTCGATCGTCGTCGGCGCAGGCATGGTCGGCTTGTCCACGGCCTGGTTCCTCCGGCAGAAAGGCCACGAGGTCACCGTCATTGACCGCGATGGCGTCGCAGCCGGTTCCTCCTGGGGCAATGCCGGGTGGCTGAGCCCCGGTAAGACCATTCCGCTCGCCAACACGGAGCTGTGGCGCTACACCCCGCAGGCCTTCTTCAATCCGGATGCCGCCCTCCACGTCCCGCTTCCGCCCAGCCCGCAGGTCATCGACTTTGGCGTGCGTTTTATGGCGCACGCCACCCAGAAGGCCTGGGATAAGACGATGGCTGCGCTCACTCCCATCGATCTCAAGGCACTCGACGCCTATGACGAGATGGTCGACGGCGGCGTCGAGTCCTGGACGAAGAAGAGCCCGTTCATCATCGCCTTCAAGAACGAGCAGGAGGCCGAGGGGTTTATTCATGAGGTCGAAGGCGCCGTGCGCCACGGCCAGGATGTTCCCTTTGAGGAGGTCGCCAATCCTCGCGAATTCGTGCCCTTCCTCAGCGATAACGCGCAGCTCGTCTTCCAGCTGGGCAACCAGCGCTACTTTGAGCCGGGTCCGTTCTGCCACAAGCTTGCCGATGCCCTCCGCGACCGCGGCGTCACCATCCGCACCGGCGCCTCCGTCGTGGACGTCCAGTCCACCCGCAAGCCCGTGGTGGAGCTCTCCACCGGCGAGCGTCTCCAAGTCGACCACGTGGTCCTGGCCACCGGCGCGTGGCTGCCCAAGCTCGCCCGCAAGCTCGGCGTGCGCACCCGCGTCCAAGCCGGACGTGGTTACTCATTCAGCGTTGATACCGGCGCGCACCCCGCCGAGTATCCCGTCTACCTGCCCGCGCAGCGCCTGGCCTGCACCCCGTACGAGGGCCGCTTCCGCATTGCCGGCACCATGGAGTTCCGCGATGCCGACGCTCCCTTCGACCCCAAGCGCGTCCAGTCCATGGTCAAGGCCGCCAAGGAAATGTTCACCGGCCTCAACTTCGACAACCGCCAAGACGAGTGGGTGGGCTCCCGCCCCGTCACCCCGGACGGCCTGCCGCTTATCGGCGTGACCAAAGCCCCCAACGTCTTTGTTGCCGGCGGCCACGGCATGTGGGGCGTCGTCTTAGGCCCCGCCTCCGGCCGCGCCCTCGCTCACCTCATTGAGACAGGGGAGACCCTGCCGGAGATCCGGGACTTCGACCCGCTGCGCTAGCAAGCCCGCCCTGCTTGCCGATGCCCCTCGCGACGCCGAGCCCCCAACCTCGGCGTCGCGTGAGTTTTACACCCCGAGCAACGAGCGCAGCTGGCGCATGATGGGCTGAGCCTGCGGCAGCTGCAGCGCTCCTGCCACGGCCGCGATGATCGCAAGCACCCCGAGGATCGGACCCGCGATGGCTGCCTGCGAGGACACTGACTCCGGAACCCGGTTCGACGGGTCGTCGCTGGAGAGCGCAATCTTTTCCTCAGAGGACAGGATGTCGGCATCGCTGGCACCGCCGGTGGGGTAGTCGACGATGGAGGAGCCGATGGTGCCCTTCTCGCAGAACTCCACGGCTTTCGCGTCTGCGGCAGCGACTGTCTTCGACCATGCCGCGTACTCCGCGGCGGTCTTGGGATCGATTCCAGCAATCGCCTTCTTCAGAGCGTCACTGCGCTCGGACTCGGCGGGCAGCACGGGCATAAGGTGAGAGTTGGCTTCGCCAGAGCTAATCATGTCGACAGGATCCTGGGCGAGCTCGTGCGTCGTGACGACACCTGCTTCTGAACGCTCCGAGTCCATGATGAGCAGCAAGTAGTTGTCGATTTCATCCTTCGTGTAGCCAGCAGCGAGCGCTTCCGCGACGACCTTGTCGGTCGGCGCTTCGTCGTTGAGGCCGCTGTACGCGGCCTGCTGGTACTCGTCAAGCTGCGCACGCGCCTCATCAGAAGATAGGGACTTCTCCATTTCATCGCGCAGTGCGTCGAAGAAGTGGAACGGACCATTGCTGAATTCATTCGTTTCCGCCCACGTGAATTCGCGGGTGCAGGTGGAGGTGTTTCCGGAGACGATAGCGGCATGTGCCGGCGCGACAACCGTTGAAGCGGCAATTGCAACACCAACACCGAGGGCAACAGCGCGCGACTGAGTGTGCAGAGAAAGACGAGAGTCTTTAATCATGAGAAGAGTGTAATCCTTGCAGTGATCCTCGGGGTGGTTTTGGTCGCACATTTGCATGCGCCTGACTTGTCTTGGATACGTCTATGCCCAGGGACTTCATCGGAGCTGCGGCTATTTCCGGTTCATGATGCTGAGCCGCGTACCGTCACGCTGAAGCGTCGGCACCATGACGCGCGCTCGCCAATGCTCGACCTTGCCGTATGTGAGGCTTACCGGACAGGAGAATTCATGCGAGATAGCGTGCGGCCCGTGGATTCGGTAGAGCTACACCCATGTCCCGCGAAGATCATCGCGCTCGAGTTCCTCCGGGTGCGAGTTTGTAGCGAAGTCTGGTGAGGCGAAGGTGAATAGCTCCGGCTGATGCGCGGCCGCACGTTCGGTTCCGGATCCGCGCGCGTTGTGGAAGTTCGCCATCTGTGGCGGATTGCCAGTGTGCTTGCTACCCGCACTGATGGTGAGTTCTGTTCCCAGTCGGCGGTGCGTGAGCAGTGGGCGGCCCTCTGGCGAACTCATACACTACCTACGCGGACTTGACCGTTTTGTTCAGTGCCTCTTTTTACATAACTCTCGGGAGGCGTCGGCTTGTCAAAACTGCATTCAGCACTCAGTGAAACTGGGATAACTCGGTGCGTCTACCGCGTTTCCATGGCCCGCGGACCGTTTGATTATGTTCGCAGCCGCCTAGGCATTAGGGGCTGACCTCAATTAGTCCGCATAGCTAGTTGCGGCAACGTGATAGGTGCGTTGACCATGGCGTTAGCTGGAACGGAGAGGGATGCTGCCGCCATGCCCAGAGTATTGGCTGGCGCAGCGATGCGCCGCGAGGATCGGGCCGAGAAAACCATGAGAAGTTCTTTCGCAGAAAAGTTGGGAGGACTACTTTCTTTTTCGCGGCTCAAGTGGGAATGTATCGCATGGAAGCACTTGGTTGGCGCGTCGAAAAGGAACGCGGGTGGAGAGTGGGGGGCACGGGGGTAATCCGCGATCATCGTTTACAAAATTAGCATGTTGGCCCTGTGGTATGTGATACGTTAGCTCCAACACTGATAGATGAGTCACACTGTGGAATGCATATGGGGTGACGCATAGTCGGTGAACTCTCGTTCTATCACCCTCCACCTTGGAGCATCTCAAAGGAGACAACATGAAAATCCGCGCAACCCTCGCGGCTCTGTCCGCTGCCGTCCTGACGCTCACGGCTTGCTCGTCCTCAGACGCTGATTCCGCCAGCGGTGGTTCCGGCGACGCGAAGGTCGACTTCGTCACCATCGCCGCGGGCGGCACGTCCGGTCCATACTACCAGATTGGTGCCGCGCTGGCGCAAGTCATTGGAGATACTCTCGGTGCGGACTCATCGGTCCAAGCGACGGGTGCCTCGGTGGAAAACATCCAGCTCATCACCTCGGATCGTGCCGAGATCGCTTTCGTCATGGGCGACGCCACCCGCCAGGCAATCGAAGGCACCGGCCCGTTCGAGGGCCAGAACGCTCTCAAGGATCTCAAGGCGATTACCGCGCTCTACCCGAACTACGTCCAGATCGTCACTACTGCCAAGTCCGGCATCAAGAGCGTTGCAGACCTCGAGGGCAAGCGTGTTGGCGTCGGCGACCAGAACTCCGGCGTGGAGCTCAACGCTCAGATGATTCTCGACGCTCACGACATGAACTATGACGACATCGAGGAAGACTTCCTGTCTTACTCGGATGCCATCGACCAGATGAAGAACGGCCAGGTGGACGCCGCGTTCGTCACGTCCGGTCTGCCGAACGCTTCGGTCATGGATCTTGCCACGAGCGAGGACGTGGAGATCGTCCCCATCGAGGGAGAGGGCATGGACAAACTTAAGGAGAAGTACCCGTTCTTCGACGCCTCGGTTATCCCGGGCGGTACCTACGACCAGGCAGAGGATGTGCCTACGGCGGCGATTACCAACCAGCTGCTCGTTTCGAACTCTCTCAACGATGACCAGGTCTACGAGATAACCAAGGCCATCTTCGAGAACCTGGACACCATCCACGCAGCTCACAACGCAGCAAAGCAGATCACGCTTGACTCGGTCGAGGATGGTCTCGCGACGGAACTGCACCCCGGTGCCAAGCGCTATTTCGAAGAGCAAGGTGCTCTCTAGACAGCTGGGATAAAGCTCATGTCTCGAAGGAAGGCGTCCTCGCTCGCCGCGCTTGTCCTTGCCGTGGCCCTCATCATCGTGGGCACCCAGGCAGTCGCGGCACGCAGCGAGGGACACACCCTCTACGTCCGCGATCAGCGCGGTGGAGAGGTCTTCCTCGAGCAAGCGAATATCTCCCCGGATACGGTCATTGAGCTCAGCTGGATTCATTCGATCGAGCACGAGCCGTGGGTAGAGCGCTACCACGTCGAAGACACGCACCTGGTCCTCGACGAGGTTCTCATCAAGGGCTATGGCGCCGGCGTCCCGGCCCAGATTGAAGGCGACGTCGAAACGAAGGATGGGGTAGTGCGCATGTACAACATCGGCCGCCGTCTCGATCAACTGCGATGGGTCCACTCGCACAAAACCCAGCACGGGATCACAGTTGGCACTACGACTTTGACCACCGAAATCCCGCACCAGAGCTTCGTTGAGCTCGTTGTTCACTAACTCGTTTGCGACCAGGAGGCAGCAATGACAGCGCCCACCACCAGTCCCGTTAAGGACCAGCATCTGACGACTCAAGAAGAGGCAGATAAGGTCCTTGAGAAGTTCGACCGCGAATCACGCACTCGCGAGTTCCGTTCGAAGGTCATCACGTCCATCGTCACGGTCTTCGCCGTTGCCGTCTCGCTGTACCACATGTACACGGCCTACTTCGGAGCGCCGCCGCTGCTTGAGCACCGCTCGCTCCACGTCGCGGTCATCCTGTCTCTGGCTTTCGCGCTCTATCCGCCGCTGAAGAAGGCAACGCGTGAGAAGATTCCTTTCTACGATTGGATTCTCATCGCTGCTTCGCTCGCGACGACGGTCTATATCTTCATGGACTATGACTCCATCGTCCGTCGTGCCGGTAACCCCACGCAGCTCGATCTTGTCTTCGGTGTCATCCTTATCGTCGCGGTCCTCGAAGCCGCCCGTCGCATCACCGGTTGGGCGCTGCCCATCCTCGCCGTCCTCTTCCTGGGCTACGCCATCTTTGGTCGCGAGATGCCTGGCATGTTCCGCCACCGCGGCTACTCCTGGGATGACACGGTCAACTTCATTTACCTCACCAGCGAGGGTATCTACAGTACGGCTACCGGCGTGGCCGCGTCCTACATTTTCCTCTTCGTTCTTTTCGGCGCGGTGCTCCAGAAGTCTGGTATGGGCCAGTTCTTCAATGACATCGCCCTGGCACTCGCCGGCCGCGGGCGCGGTGGCCCGGCCAAGGTTGCCGTTGTCGCCTCCGGCTTCCTCGGCTCCATCAACGGCGCCGCCGTCGCCAACGTCGTGACCACTGGTGCGTTTACCATTCCGCTCATGAGGCGCGTTGGCTACAAGCCAGTCTTTGCCGGTGCCGTCGAGTCGTCTGCGTCCGTTGGCGGTCAGATACTTCCGCCGGTCATGGGCGCCGCCGCCTTTGTCATGGCAGAGACTCTCGGCGTTCCCTATAAAGAGATTGCCATCGCGGCACTAATTCCAGCGTTGCTCTACTACCTCGGCATCCTCGCTCAGGTGCATCTGCGCGCCACAAAGGACGGCTTGAGCGGCATCTCCAAAGAGAACCTGCCCGCCGCCATGGAAGTGATGAAAGAACGCGGCCACCTCGTCCTGCCGTTGCTCTTCCTCATCTACATGCTCTTCTTCTCCGGTCGCACCATCCTGTTCTCGGCGCTGCTCACTATCATCGTGACCATCGTCGTGGCGGAGCTGCGTCCCAGCACCCGCATGTCGGTGAAGGAAATCTTTGAGTCGCTTGCTGATGGAGCCAAGACCGCCGTCTCCGTGTCTATCGCCTGTGCCGCCGTTGGCGTCATCGTCGGTGTTGTGACGCTCACTGGTTTCGGCGTAACGCTGTCCAATGCCATCGTTGCTCTCGGCGCGGGCAACCTGTTGCTTTCGCTCATCCTCACGATGTTCGCGTGCATCATCCTCGGCATGGGCCTGCCCTCCATCCCGACGTACATCATCACCGCCACCATGGCCGCACCAGCCCTCGGCCTCCTCGGCGTGGAACCGGTCGTGGCGCATATGTTCGTCTTTTACTTCGGACTCTTCGCCAACATCACGCCTCCGGTCGCCCTCGCCGCCTTCGCTGCCGCTGGTCTCTCGGGTGCAGACCCGATGCGCACCGGTCTGCAGTCCATGCGACTGTCCCTAGCTGGCTACATCATCCCGTTCATATTCGTCTTTAACCCGGCGATGCTCCTCATCGACGTCAGCTTCGTCAGTGGACTCACTGTCATCATCACTGGCACCATCGGTGTCCTGCTCCTCTCGGTCGCCGTCGAAGGCCACCTTATGGTCAAGATCCCGTGGTTCCTCCGCCTGGTCTTCCTCGCGGCCGCACTCACCATGATGTCGCCCACCCTGATCACAGATGCCATCGGAATTGTGCTCGCTGTCGTCGGCCTTGCAGTGCAGGCAGTGCTTGCGAAGAAGGAAAACAGTTTGTCGTTCAAGGCGATCTGAAGCGCCCCAGGGTTTGTTCCGTTTGAGTAGCTGGGAAAACAAGGCACATGCCGAGATAATGTGATCCGGATGCGAAGGACCGAGTCGTCCGCCTCGTTGAAGATCGCATTCTGGCGGAAAACATGTCGATGCAAGCCGCGTGCCAGGCAGTAGCTCCAAAGCTGGGTGTTTCGTGGCATACGGCGAGGCAATGGACGCAGGCCGCTCGACGTGGGGGACGTGTTGTGGAATCAATGCCCGAGGACCTTGTGGCAGAGGTCGTCAAGCTGCGTCGAGAAAATCAAGAGCTGCGGGACATCAATGAGTTGTTGAAAGCCGCCTCAGCTTTTCGCATCCGAACCAGGCCCGAAACACTAAGAAATGATCCGGTTCATTGATGAGTATGGGAATCGTTTCTTAATCGAGTTCCTCTGCCAGAGGTTCAACACGCATCGCGAAGGCGGTTTTCTTAGCTCGCGTGGGTACCGCCAATCCCAGGCCAGGGGCTTTAAGCTTCCGCGCTCTTCGCGACGCTGTTCTCGTGGAACATAGTCGCGACGTTCATTTCCGAAAACTACGGCGTCTACGGCGTGCGGAAGATGTAGCGCGTGCTGGCCTGCCTGGGCATTGACATTGGACGCGATGAAACAGCCTGGCTGATGCGCAGCGCTGGACTTTCCGGCAAGGGCAAAGGTAGGGCACCAATGACAACGCGCAAACCCACAGGCCCGGATCTTCGCCCAGACTTGGTAAATCGTGAATTTAGGGCTCCTGGCCCTCATCGGCTGCGGGTGGCGGACATTACCTACGTGCGCACCAGGAAAGGGTTCGTGTACACCGCGTTCGTGGCCGATGTGTACTCCCGGAGGATCGTCGGATGGGCGCTGTCGGATTCGATGCGCACCGAAGCCCTGCCGCTGCAAGCGCTCAACCAGGCGATCGTATGTGCTGAGGAAACAACGGGTCTGATTCACCATTCAGACCACGGCTTACAATATGTGAGCATCGTCTACAACGAGTGCTTGGCGGAACACGGTATCGCAGCGTCTACTGGGACGGTGGGCGACTTCCATGACAATGCTTTGGCTGAGAATGTCAATGGTGCCTACAAGAATGAGCTGATTCATAGGCGAACGTGGGCCGATTTCGTCGATGTGGAAATCGCGACGTTCGAGTGGGTGAATAGGCGGAATGAGTCAAGGCTCCACCAGAGCCTGGCCTACCGCACGCCGGCTGAAGTGGAAACTGAGTTTGGGGAACACCACCCCAGTCGCGAAATAATGGAAATCAAGGCACAAGCCTAGGAACAAAACCTGGGGCACTTCAGGTGCACAGTTAAAGAACGATGACTCACGTCGCAAGGTGCGGCTTGGAAACGTGTGGGCGTCCATGGCTGGTGAGGGGTTCCGTTACTACATGGTTTTCCAAGACGGTGTCGAACCGCTGGAGGGCGCATATACGAGCTCGCAGTTCTTCCAGATTCTCGAACAACTGTAAGCAGTGCCTGGAGGAGGTTGATGTCTTGGGGGCAAGCGGACAAAGGATCCCAGTTGGCTCATTCGTCTTTTCTTTCAATTTTTTAGTAGGAATAACTAGAAGAGTGAAATCGCTTAGGCTCACACCGCCTAGGCGTAAGCGTAAAACTACGTCAGTGATGCCGCGGTCGCCTCAAACTAACCACAGTCGAGCCTTCGATGTAGCAAGCTGGCTAGTGCTATAAATTCTAGGGCTTCTTGCGGATCCTGTTCGAACGCAAGCTCATGCGATCCAGGGTTTCTGACACCTAACATTGCTCCACGAAATAGTGCGTGGAATCCAGCTTGCTCATCTTCGCCGGAACGTCCTTCATGCCGCGCTATCGAGAGCTTCGGGTTTTTGCCGCCGAAGGCTTCATCCATCAGCTTCGTGCCCGAATTATCAGAACCCAAGAGACCACGAACTCGTACTTCAATTGACACGAATGCTTCAGTTACGGCCCTACTGAAATGGCCGTCCGCGAAGAGCTTTCCTGCGGACTCAATGACGCGAGGGTGAAAGTTTTCAATGGTGAGGCGTCGAACTGGTGCAATACGCGCCTGCGGAGCCTTGCCCCATTTAAGCTCCGTATAACGCATTTTTCGAAATGAAACCCCTTTGGGATCGTAGATTTTAACTTCGCTTACGAGCTTGCGTTCAATGCTGCCACGGGGGTCTTTGATCTCAACAATGTCTCCCTCGTAGATAGGCGTGTCTACCGCGACGAAACCCGAATCGGGCTGGACATGTGCCTCGACAGAAAAACGTCTCTCGTCGGCAGTGCCCTCGGCGTGAACTACTTCAACAGTTTCGTGGCCAAACGTACGGAACATTGGCGGCTCAACGGTCACGGAAATCTCCTCTCTAATCTGAAACAATCAGCTCAAGTTTTAACCAGTCACGCCACCAAAACGAGGTTCGCGCTCGTTTTGTATCCGTCGTGGCATGAAAGCTTCGTAGATGGATCGCACTGGAGCGGCACCGGCGAGGGGCCTGACCCCCGGAAAGTGGACACGTCGGGGGTTAGCTATGCTGCTTTGGTCAGTGTAGCTGAAGTCTCGGCTTCAAAGACATCAGGGGCTACAAGATTGCACCACGAGTGTCGCCGGCGTTTGTTGTATCCTTTATTTGGGGCATATGGCCCGAAATGGACAGGGGGTTTCGGTTTAGCCAGCGGTTATTTCCGGACGTGGTCGAGCTGTGTTTAGGGTACCAGTCAGCGTTTGTATAGGAGTGAGCATGCGTACATCTGTTTGCAGAGCCCAAGTGCAATTCGGCTCGACCCTCTCTGACGGGACTGAGCTAGCTTGCTGCGCCGAAGGGATACCGGTGTGTCCGCGAAACAGCGAAGCAAAGGATGAAGCCAATAGTCACGTGGGTGGCAGGGGCGTGAGTATCTGTCGGGTGTTCCCTTTTTGTGAGCTCGTTTTTACCATCACCTGGGGGTAGTCCCCAGCACACTGACACTGGCTACCAGTAGGGTGGGGACACTGAATTAGTGATAGCGACCACGAGAAAGGCTCGACGATGACCACCCCGAATAATCCTTACGGCGACTCCGCATCGAACGGCGGCTTTGGCGCGAATGGTGCTGGCGATGGTGCCGCAAACGGTGCGACGCCCTCGAACGGTTCCACGAGCCCCGGCGCCGGTGCCGGCCAGGGCCTGCCCAATTACGGCTCGAGCGATGCGAACCCGACGGGTACCTCGTACCCGGCCGGTGGCACGGGCAGCACCGCTTATGGTGCAGGTACTGGCGCAGGCGCTGACTATGGCACCGGTGCGAGTGCTGGCTCTGGCTACACGGGCTATGGTGCAACAGGCACCCCGGGCTACGGCCAGGGTTACCAGGGCGCCGGTGACTGGGGCGCGGCTGCGGCGCAGAAGTCGAAGCTCGCGCCGTGGGTACTCGGCGTGGGTATCATCGCGCTGCTGTCGTGCCTGTTCGTCATTCCGCCCGTCGTGTTGGGCCCGATTGGCATCATTCTGGGCATCGTGGCGCTCGTGACTGCGCGCAAGCTGCCCAAGGAAGCACGCCGCACGTGGATGTCTGTTACGGGTCTGGTGCTCTCCGTCCTGTCGCTGCTGTTCATTGTTGTCCTCGCGGTTATTGGCGTGGGTATCTTCAACAGCGCCAACCTGGAAGAGTGTATGAACATCACGGATCCCGCCGAGCAGCAAAAGTGCGTCGAGGATAACATCAATAGCTCCTTCGGTCAGTAAGACTGCTGCTGCGGCGTTTCTTGTCGCACGAACCCCGCTGAGGCTCGTTCAATGAACGGTCGCCACGCGGGGTTCTTTCACGTCTTGAAGCTGGCAAGAGAAACAACCGTTCGAAGCCCAGTGTCCGGTCGCGGGGTCGTGTTGGGGGTGGGCTTTACGGTAGGGAGCATGAATAAGAAGTACGACCCAGTTGCTGCTGAGCAGCCCGCGGTGCCGTCCGCACCGGCGACACAGCCACTCACGGTTGCTGATGTGGCGAAGCTGCGGTGGTTGCGCGCGCAGATTCAGGGGCCGGTCATCTTGGCCGAATTTCGTGAGGCGACGCTCGATGCCGTCGCGGAGTATCGCGTGGACCGAGGCAAGAGCGTTGGCACCGCCGTCATCATTACGGTGGCGGCACTCGTGCTCGCCGCGGTGGCCGTGCTCGTCGGTATCACCATCATGCAGGGCGCGGCCGAGTGGATGCAATCCCTGAGGGAGGGCAGCTAATGAACTCGAAGAGTAGCGGCTGCGGCGGGATTATCGCCTTCGTCTTTCTCATCGCCATTGCAGTATGGGCGCTTGCCATTGCGCTGTGGGTCGCGGGTTTGGCCGTGGCCGTGGTCGGTGTGGGCTACGCCGGGGTGCTCATCTACCGCGCGTGGAAAGACACCGGCAAGGGCGCGGTCCAGGATGAGCTCGACGCGGAGATTGTCGCGCTGGGCGTGGAATCCGCGGCGGACCTTGATGCGCTCTTGCTGGAGTGGGACTACGCGGCGGTCACCCAGGGCATCGGAAGCCCGTTGCAGGAGGCCTTCGCACAGGACCCGCGCATGGCGGAGCGCATCCGCGAGCAGATTATGGCTGCGGCGGTGCGGGTGCGCACCGCCCCGAATGAGCCGGAGCGTCTGCGCAGCGTCCTCGGCGCGGAGGAGCTGCGGGTCAACGTACAGGCACTTCTGCGTGACGGTCCAGGATGACCGCCGCCCGTGGCCCCGATAAGGGGCACGAATGGCGCCTGTCATAATCCTTAAACTAAACTGAGTGCTCGTTAAGGCTTTTCTTTCTCAGTCTGCTCAGCACCCCTATTTCCTTCATCGTCTCTTCAGGAGTGAGTTTTTATGAACGTCAATATGAATATTGACATCAACAAAATCATCGGCCTTATCGTTACGGTGATTTCGATTATCGGCGCCATCATCGGCGCGGTCCAGGGCGATACTGCTTCCTCGAGCATCAGTGGCAATGGCACCGCGCAGTCGGGCGGGACCAATTCCCAGCCGGCACCGCAGCCGGCACCGCAGCCGGCACCGAAGCCGGTGGAGCGCACGCCGGAGCAGGTGCGTGCGTCGCTTATGCGGCAGCTCAACGAGTTCCGTGCCTCGCAGGGGGTTGCACCCGTGTCTGAGTCTGCGGAGCTCAACGCCATCGCGCAGAAGTGGGCCGAGCACGAGGCCGCGCAGGGCACGTTCAACCACAGCACCCTGAAGTGCTGGACCTACACGGATTGCCCGCACGAGCACATCGCGATCGCCGGCGACCCGACCGCGGCCATCGATGTCTGGAAGCGCTCGAAGGATGGTCACCGCGAGGGCATGTACTACACGACCTCCGTTGCCGTGGGCCATGGCTTCGCGAAGTACACCGCGGGCCCGAACAAGGGCGACTGGATCATCGTGCAGTTCTGGCATGACCACAACGAGCGCTAACGCTTGAATGCGGCGACCTCACCTTCCCATGGTCATATGGGAGGTGGGGTCGTTGATGTTCTCCGGTGTTTTTCGTGAATGCGCAACGGGGTTGTGCAGACTAGACGAGGCGGTAGCCGGAGCCGCGGACGGTCTCGATGCGCTCGGGGCCGATTTTCTTGCGCAGCGTCCGGATATAGACGTCCACGACGTTGGAACCAGGATCGAAGTCCATCTCCCAGACCATGGAGAGCAGCTGCGCGCGCGAGAGAATCTGGCCGGGGTGGCGCAGGAAGGTCTCGAGCAGGCCGAACTCGCGGCGGGAGAGGTCTTTGGACGTGCCGGCGACCTCCACGCGTTGGGTGCGCAGGTCGAGGCTCACGTCCTCGTGCGTGATGGTGAAAGTTTCGGGAGCTGAACTCGTCTCAGCCGCCGGGGCGCGTGGGGCAAGCCGCAGGGGCACGCGGGCTAAGAGCTCGGCGAACTGGAAAGGCTTGGGCACGTAGTCGTCCGCGCCGCCCTCCAAGGCCTTGACGCGGGCTTCGATATTGGTGCGGGCGGTGAGCACGATTATGGGCACGCCGACCTGGAGGACGCGCTAGACACGAAGGCGGCGTGGAGCCAGATGCACCCCGCTTCGCTGAAATCAAGGAGGAGTCCCACCGGAATAGACAGCGTCACGAGGACAGCGCACGCGCAGCCGAGGCCGACCGCAAAGAGGGCGGGGTAGCAGGTGCGCCAGGTGGCACGTCACCATGGCGAAGCCATGATTGCCGCCTTTCAGGGAGCTCGGGTCTCTACTGTCGATCCTACTTCGGCGCGTGTGAGGCTTACGTGGTCTTATAGACCACGTTCCACCGCCTGCGCATCTCGGAGGTGAGGAAATAACCCGCGGGGCGAGCCAGTTCCTCGTCGATATCGTCGAGAGCCTCGAAGAAGTCCTCCACCTCCTCGTCGATAGGTTCTGCGAGATCAAACCCGCGCAGGACCGAATCCTCGTCGATGAGCACGAGCGAGTTGTCATAGGTCACGAGCACGATGAGGGCACCGAGTTGGGCGGGTGTGTACCGGGGATCGGAGATGAGGTCGGGACGCACGACGGCGACATCGTGGAGAAGACGACGGGTGGCCGTAAGGATTTCCACATCGGCGGTCTGATGGGTGCGGAACCATCGAAGAATCTGTTTGCCGGTCGCCTTGACTCGGTCGACGAGTTCCGGGGAGAGGTCCTCGGTGTTGAGCGCCTCGAGAGGGAGCGGCGACTCGTCGAGGCGTGGGCGTCCCTTCTGCAGCAGAGCGCCTATCGTCCCCTCGGCGTACTTCGGTTCCTCCGTGACTTCTTTGGCGAAGTTCTTGTGCTGCTCCTCGAGCTCCTCCATGAGGCGCGTGTGGAGATCGGCGGGGCGCTTGATCTGCTTCTTCGACCACACAAGGAGGCGTTCCAGAACGAGTGGGAAGGCCTCCAGGTAGTCCTGCGCAGCGATCACCTTGCGGGCGATGGTGTCGAGGACGATCTCGATGCGCAGCGGGGACCAATGAAGCAGGTCGGCCATGGTGTAGTTGGAGGCGATCTCGAAGAGTTGCTCGGCGGCATCGCGATCATCGCCGGTGAGCTTTTCGGCCTTGAGGAACTCCTTGAGGACCTTGTCACGGTCGCTGAAGTCATCGTTTTCTTGACGGGCGCGGGCTGCGGCGAAAGTCTGCCCGTTCGCTGGTGCTTCATTGTCGGGCAGTAGCGAGATGACCCAGGTGAGCAGCGGGCGGTTGAGCGGCCACGACTCGTTCTCATGGGAGGGGATGGTGATTTCGTCGAGGTAGAGTGCGTTGCTGAGCACCTTCTTCAGACCTGCTACTGGGACCGTCATGGTGCGTTCCTGATCCTCATTGCGGCGCATGACGTCGCGGACGGCGTCGAGCGGGAGTGCCGTCGCGAAACAGTCGTAGATGGCGCCGTTGGTCTCCGTGAGGTCGATCGAGACGTTCACGGCCACCGGCTCCGAGCCAGGGATGGCGAGCTCGAGTGCGTAGTAGACGATGTCGCCGGCGTACTGCGTGGACTCGATGACTTCGCCGATGCTCGCCTGGGTGAGGCCTTCGGCCCACGCCGGAAGTTCGTGCTCGCGGGAGGCGAGTATTTCCTGCGTTCGCGACTTACGCTCGTCGTTGGGATCTAGAACTGCCGCCACGGCCAGCGCCATGGTGGACTCCGGAGAATCCTCGCCCCAGAGCTCCTCGAAGTATGTCGTGCCGACGGGCGTGCCTTCATCTATGCCCTCCTCGCGAGCGACGCGCTCGACGTAGAAGAGTCCATTGAGAAACTCGATGAGGTCGACGGGGGATTCGTCGTTGAGGAACTGGCGTACATCCGGTGCAGGCGGTGGTGTGGTCATGCTGGATACTGTACTGTGACGCGACGAGGTGCGAGACTAGACCACCGAAAGGCGTATTTGGAGCGCGAAACTGCGGGCCAATTCGGTGGGAAGGCCAAGCTCAGTCGCCATATCGTGAAGCGAATACTTATCGTTGCCTGCGATCGTGTCAAAGACGCGCGAGCGTTCGTAAAAGGTACGACCGCCAGGTTCAGCGGAGCGGAATCCGCGCAGCGTGAGAATGCGATTGAGCTCCGTGTAGTGCCAGTCTGAGCAACGACCGACTTCGTGCACGCGCCGTGCGGCTGCGATGGCTGAGACGCGAAAGGCGGTTTTGAACTCGAGCAGCCTTTCCAACGATGGGTTGTAGGGAAGGTATTCGAAGCACGCCGTGTGCGGAATGAGGAATTCTGCGGCAAAGGCATCGGCCTCGGATTCAGCCTCAGGCGTCGTGGGATCGTTGGGGTGCATAACGAGGCGGCCGAGCTCGTGAGCCAGCGTGAACCTCTCGCCTTCGGGGCTACGGCGACGCGCAGTAAAGATGTAGGGGCGACCGTCATCCCACAATGAAAAGGCATCGACAGGGGACCTGACCCCCGTTAGGTAGACACCTCTGA
>NZ_KV796421.1:0-1617 GCF_001809185.1 Corynebacterium sp. HMSC072G08 | reverse complement strand
CGGCGGCCCCCGCCCCCTCCTGAGTCCAGACGGCGCTGATGCCCCTACCGGGATCATCGCATCCTTCCGTTACGCATTTTCTTCCCCCGCCCGTATCCGTATAGAGATTCTGGCCGGACTGGCGGTATCCCTGGCGCTGATCCCTGAGGCCATTGCCTTTTCCATCCTTGCCGGTGTTGACCCAGCCATGGGTCTGTTTTCCTCGGTAGTCATGGCCATTGCGATCGCCTTTACCGGTGGCCGCCCGGCAATGATCACCGGCGCCACCGGGGCTATTGCCCTAGTCATTGCTCCTGTGGCGCGTGGTTACGGGATGGATTATTTCATCGCCACCGTCCTGTTGGGCGGTGTCCTACAAATCGTGCTCGGCGCCCTCGGTGTGGCGAAACTTCAGCGTTTTATCCCCCGATCGGTGATGCTGGGTTTCGTCAATGCACTGGGCATTATGATTTTCACCGCCCAACTCGAACACCTCATTGATGTGCCTTGGATGGTCTACCCACTCGTCGGCTTGGGTGTGGTGATCATGATTTTCTTCCCCAAGCTCACCAGTGTGATCCCCGCCCCGCTGGTCACGATTATCGTGCTCACCGGTTTGGTCATTGCCGCCGGTTTGACTGTCCCGACGGTCTCGGACATGGGCAAGATGCCGGAGACCTTACCGTCCCTGTTTATTCCGAACGTGCCGTGGACGTTGGAGACCCTGCAGATCATCGCGCCTTATGCCCTGGCCATGGCCGTGGTCGGTCTCATGGAATCGTTGATGACCGCCAAGCTCGTCGATGACATCACCGACACTCATTCCGATAAAACTCGTGAATCCTGGGGACAGGGGGTGGCTAATATTGCCTCCGGTTTCTTCGGCGGCATGGGTGGCTGCGCGATGATCGGTCAAACCATGATCAACGTCCGCGAATCCGGGGCACGTACCCGCCTATCCACCCTGTTAGCCGGTGTGTTCCTGCTGGTCCTGGTCCTGGCACTGGGCGACATCGTTGGCATGATCCCGATGGCTGCGCTGGTGGCAATCATGATCATGGTCTCGGTCGGCACCATCGACTGGCACTCGGTGCATCCACGCACCCTTAAACTCATGCCGGTCTCTGAGACCATTGTTATGGCCGTGACGATTATTGCCACCCTAGCCACCAGCAACCTGGCCATTGGTGTGGTGCTGGGTGTGGTCACCGCGATGATCATGTTCGCCCGTCGGGTGGCACATATCGCTTCCATTGAAAAGGTCTCCGAGATCGACGGCGACGGCGATGGCGAGATTGATACTCGTACCTACCGGGTGCATGGCCAGTTGTTTTGGGCATCAAGCAATGACCTGGTTTATCGCTTTGATTACACCGATTCTGCCCGTCATATCACTATTGATCTCACTGAGGCGGAGATCTGGGATGCCTCCACGGTCGCGACCTTTGACGCGATTACGCAGAAGTTCCAGGACAGAGGCAAAACCGTGTCCATTATCGGGCTCGACGGCCCCAGTCAGGACCGGCTGAACCGCCTGTCTGGCCGGCTTGACACCGGCCACTAACATCCCCCGACTCGAGCACATCGACTTGGCGCCCCAACTTATAACCGGGGCGCCAGTTTATTGGTGCTGTTGCA